>NZ_JBWKQZ010000017.1:0-170946 GCF_059419025.1 Cupriavidus sp. GW821-FHT07C08 | reverse complement strand
GGCGCGAGGAGGCGCCATTGCCGTAGCTATGGCAACGACGAGCAACGACGCATGGCGGCCAACTGGGCGATTTCATGACAAGGTATTTGCGGAACAGGGCACTAATTCATCTTGCCATTGATGCCGCCCACGCTGAGCCGGCCCGCCCCCAGCAGGGCCACCGCCAGCGCCGCGCCCAGGAACATCCCCTGCAACTCAAGCGCCCAGCCGCCGGTATCGGCCAGCATGCCAAGCTGCTTGGTATGCACCAGCGCCACCGCAAACAGCATGTTGATGGCGACTATCAGCGCAGCCAGCCGGCTCCACAGCCCGATGATCAGCAGGATCGGGGCCACGACTTCCCCAATGTAGACGCCGTAGGTCAGCCATGCCGGCAATCCGGCGTCGGCGACCACCTTCGCCACAAAGCCCATGCCGGTCGCACCGGTCAGCTTGGCGATGCCGTGCATCAGGATCAGCACGCCAAGCACGATGCGCAGCATCGCCTTGCCCAAGTCCTGGGAACCCTGAGAGCCACCCATGGCCGTTCTCCTTGCCGTTGTCTGTCGAGTTGGTTGTCGAAGCCAAGCGCCTTTACCCTCACGCGCGAGGTTCGCCCCTGTACCTTAGTGCGAGGCGGCGTGAAGGTAAAGCCGCAAATACGAGACCGCCTTCTGGCCGGGATGCGACCGGCACACCACCTCGCCAATCCCGCCACGCCGCATCCGGCAGGCTTGCGCTACACCACCCGATGCATCGCCGGCTGGCGCGGCTCAAGCATGCCGGCCTTGTGTGCGCATTCGGGCAGGACCTCGCCCAGGAAGTCGAGAAAGCGCCGGGCGGCAGGCGTCACGCCCTTGCGCGAGGGGAACACCGCATGCAGCGTGCCGACCGGCATGTCGTACTGCGGCAACACCAATTCAAGCTCGCCGCTTTCCAGCGCATCGCGGCAATACATCCGCGGCAGCATGGCCACGCCCGCGCCGGCGATCGCCGCCTCGCGCAGCAGCACGAAGTCTTCGGTGACCAGGCGCGGTTCATAGGCAATCTGGATCGAGTCGCTGGTCTTGCAGCGCAGGGTCCAGACATGCTTGCCATCGTGCGGCGGCTGGCCCACGCCGGGCATGCCGTCCAGCGCCTGCGGCGTGCGCGGGCGGCCGATGCTGTCCAGCAGCACGGGGCTGGCCACCAGCATCAGCTGGCTTTCACCGAAGGTGCGCACCGCCAGGCTGGAGTCCTCCATGGACTCGCGCACGCGCAGCGCCAGGTCGAAGCCTTCGCCGATCACGTCCACGCGCCGGTTGGTGGTCTCCAGCTCGATGCGTACGGCCGGGTTGGCGCGCATGAAATGGCCAATCGCAGGCGCCAGCAGGATCTGGGCGATGGCGATCGGGCAGCTCACGCGCAGCGTGCCGCCGGGCTGCTCGCGCGCCTGCTCGATGACCTCGCGGGCCGCCTTGGCCTCATCGAGCATGGCGCGGCAGCGTTCGTAGAAGGATTCGCCAAGCGGTGTAACGCGCACCTGCCGTGTCGTGCGGCGCAGCAGCTGCACGCCCAGGTCGCGTTCCAGCTGGGCGATGCGCCGGCTCAGGCGCGACTTGGGCACGCCTGAGGCGCGGCTGGCCGCGGAAAAACTGCCGTGTTCGACCACCTGGGCAAACAGGGACAAGTCGTTGAGGTCTTGCATGGATGGCTCCGGGATCACCGTGCGGCCGCCAGGCTGGCGTTGCGCCGGTAGAACAATCATTTGCATTTTGCCTCACTACCGATACCAATGGCCAGCCGCTATCTTTCATCCATCGCAACCGCACCCTCGTGGAGAAAGACATGAACATCCTGCAGATCGATTCCAGCGTCCTTGGCGACAACTCCGTTTCGCGCAGCCTTACCGCCAGCGTGGTGGCCGACCTCGTCGCCGCCAACCCGGGCGCAAACGTCACCGTGCGCGACCTGGACCAGGACGCTCCGGCGCACCTGTCCGGCAACCTGCTGCCCGTGCTGGGCGGCCCGAAGGAAGGCCTGAACGCCGTTCAGGAAGCCGAGCTGCAGCGCACCGAGCAATGGCTGGGCGAATTCCTGGCCGCCGACGTGCTGGTGGTGGGCGTGCCGCAGTACAACTTCGGCATCCCCAGCCAGCTCAAGGCCTGGATCGACCGCATCGCGCAGGCTGGCCGCACCTTCAAGTACACCGAGAACGGCCCGGTGGGCCTGGCCGGCGGCAAGCGCGTGATCGTGGTGTCGTCGCGCGGCGGCGTGCGCCAGGATGCCAATGAGCTGGACCTGCACGAAAAGACCGTCGACATCGTGTTCCGCTTTCTGGGCATCACCGACATCACCTACGTGCGCGCCCACGGCCTGGCCATGGGTCCGCAGTTCCGCGAAGCCGGCCTGGCCAGCGCCCGCACCGAAATCGCGGCACTGAACGACGCCAGCCGCCTGGCCGCCTGAGGTCCCGAGGGCCGGCCGGCGCTGCAGGACAGTGCCGGCTCGCCCCGCGGACGGATCGGGTCTATGATGGATCGGGGCGCTACGGCGCCCCGCGTGCCATGGGCGGCGCGCCGGCCCCGGCTATTTGCCCGCGGCTGTCCTGCCGCCTGCAGTCATCGACCGATCCACTCCCGGGAGCCCGCATGACTTCAGCCCTGTTGCCAGCCGCCGCCCTCCATCCGCCGCACGAACCCGCCCTGCTTTCGCAGTATCGCCACGTACGCACCGCCACCGAGACCCTGGTGGCCGACCTGTCCGATGCCGATACCACCGTGCAGTCCATGGACGACGCCAGCCCGGCAAAATGGCACCTGGCGCACACCACATGGTTCTTCGAGGAATTCGTGCTGGCTGCGCGAATCCCGGACTACGAGCTGGTGGACCCGGACTACCGCTACCTCTTCAATTCCTACTACGAAGCGGTCGGCCCGCGCCACCCGCGGCCACAGCGCGGGCTGCTGACCCGCCCTTCGCTGGACGAGGTGCTGGCCTACCGCGAAGCCGTCGACGAATCGATGCTGACGCTGCTGGGCAGCGCCCAGACCGATGACGAGGCGGCGCTGATCATGCTCGGCCTGCAGCATGAACAGCAGCACCAGGAACTGCTGCTGACCGATATCCTGCATCTGTTCGCGCAGAACCCGCTGCGCCCCGCCTTTGCCCCGGAACTGCCCGAGCCGGTGATCGCCGACCCGCGGCCCGCGCCGGACTGGATCGGCTTTGACGGCGGCCTGGTGGAGCTCGGCCACCGCGGCGAGACCTTTGCCTTTGACTGCGAAGGGCCGCGGCACAAGGCCTACCTGGCGCCGTTCACGCTGTGCTCGCACCCGGTCAGCAACCGGCAATGGTTTGAATTCATCGAGGACGGCGGCTACCAGACGGCCGGGCTGTGGCTGTCCGACGGCTGGCGCTGGGTGTGCGAGCAAGGCATCCTGGCCCCGCTCTACTGGGAAGAACGCGAAGGCACGTGGTGGCAGATGACGCTGCGCGGGATGCATCCGGTCGATCCGGACAGCCCCGTCACCCACGTCAGCTTCTATGAGGCCGAGGCGTTCGCGCGCTGGGCCGAGCGCCGGCTGCCGACGGAGGCCGAATGGGAGCACGCGGCGCGCAGCCTGCCGGCCACCGGGAATTTTGTTGAAGGCCGCGCGCTGCGGCCGTTGCCGGACCGGCAGAACACCTCAGGCGTGCTGCGCCAGATGTTCGGCGATGTGTGGGAATGGACCGGCAGCGCCTTCCTGCCGTACCCGGGCTTCCGCCCGAACGCCGGTGCGGTGGGCGAGTACAACGGCAAGTTCATGAGCGGCCAGATGGTGCTGCGCGGCGGGTCGTGCGTCACGCCCGAATCGCATATCCGGGCGACGTACCGCAACTTCTTCTATCCGCACCAGCGCTGGCAGTTCACGGGCGTGCGGCTGGCGGACGACGTCTGACCGCGCTTTAGCGCGGCGCCAGCCAGCGCCACGCCAGCCAGGCCAGCAGCACCCACACCAGCACGATGACCACGGCGGCCGCGCGATTGCGCGGCCGTTTTGCATGCGTGGCCTGCCACGCCTGGGCCCGGCCGCCGCATTCATTTTTTATCGCCGGTGGAATCATCCGCAGCGTGAGCCAGATGCCCAGCGGCACCAGCAGCACGTCATCGACATAGCCCAGCACCGGGATGAAATCGGGGATCAGGTCGATCGGGCTGAAGGCATAGGCCACCACCAGCGCGGCCAGCAGCCGCGCGCTCCACGGTGTGCCGGGATGGCGGCTGCAGAACCACAGCGTCAGCAGGCTCGCCTTGAGCCCGCGCGCCCACTGGCGCAGGCGTGCGCCGACGGCCATTGCCGGCATGGGCGCTTACCAGCCCTTGGTCTTCGGCTGCTGCGCCGCGGGTTGCTGCGCCGCGGGCCGCTGCCCGCCCGGCTCGCCGGTGGGCGCCTTCAGCGGCGGCGCCGCCACGATCGGCGTCTGCGGGTACAGCTTCTGCCAGCGCGCCTTCAGCCCCTTGGCGATCTCGGCCTGGTTGTAGCGCTCGGCAAAGTCGATCACGGTCATGCCCTGCTGGTTCTTCAGGCGCATGTCGGCGCCCTCGTCCAGCAGCAGCTTTACGGTCTCGATATGGCCGCCGCGCGCGGCCATCATCAGCGGCGTGGTGCCGTTGGGGCTTTCGGCGTCGATATAGGCGGCCTGGTCGACCAGGTACTTGACCACATTGTTGTGTCCGTTGGTGGCCGCGTAGTGCAGCGGCGTCCAGCCGGTCTTGTTAACCTCGGCCTCCATCTCGTCGACCATCAGCTTGACCATGTCCAGCTCGCCCTGCAGCGCGGCCATCATCAGCGGGGTTTCGCCGGCCGGGTTGGCCTTGTCGAAATCGATGTCCTTGGCGCGGATCAGCACCGTGGCCGCCTTCAGCGACTTCTCGCGCAGCGCCAGCACCAGCGCCGGGTTGCCGCGGCTGTCCACCAGATTGGGATCGACGCCCTTGGCCAGCAGCTTCTTGACGGTGTTGGCGTCGTCGAATTCGACGGCCTTGCGCATGTCGTCGGCAGGCGCGGCCTGCGCCAGGGTGGCGGCGACCAGCGCAAGGGCGCCGGCGGCGCGCCGGGCAAACTTCATGTTAAACATGCGATTCCCTGTCAATGTGCTTGAATAGATTGAAGAAATTTTCCGTCGTCTGCTCCGCAACCTGTTCCACCGGCAGCCCTCGCAACTGCGCGATGAACTCGCCCACATGGCGCACCCAGGCAGGTTCGTTGGTCTTGCCGCGGTATGGCACCGGCGCCAGGTAGGGCGAATCGGTCTCGATCAGCATGCGCTCCAGCGGCACCTTGCGCGCGGTTTCCTGCAGGTCGGCCGCGCTCTTGAAAGTGACGATGCCCGAGAACGAGATATGGAAACCCTCGTCCAGGGCCTGGCGGGCGACGTCCCAGGTCTCGGTGAAGCAGTGCATCACGCCGCCGGCCTCGCGCGCGTTCTCTTCGCGCATCAGGCGCAGCGTGTCGTCCGCGGACGAGCGGGTATGGATGATCAGCGGCTTGCCGGTCTGGCGCGCGGCACGGATATGGGTGCGGAAGCGCTCGCGCTGCCATTCCATGTCGGCGATGCTGCGGCCGTTCAGGCGGTAGTAGTCCAGCCCGGTCTCGCCGGTGCCGACCACACGCGGGTGGGCGGACAGTTCCACCAGACGCTCCAGCGTCGGCTCCTCGCCCTCTTCGTAGTCCGGATGCACGCCGACCGAGGCGTACAGGTTGGGATGCTGCTCGGCCAGTGCCAGCACGCGCGGGAAGTCTTCCAGCGTGACCGAGATGCACAGCGCATGCGTGACCTGGTTGGCGCGCATGTTCTCCAGCAGTTCCGGCAGGCGCGCGGCCAGCTCGGGGAAATCGATATGGCAGTGGGAATCGACAAACATTGGGAATCTCTGTTGGCGGGTGGCTCAGTCCACGCGGCGGCCGACGATGATCAGGTCGCGCTCGACACCGTCGAGCACGGCGACGCGCGGCAGGTCGCCCCAGCGCGTAAAGCCCAGCGACGCGAACAGGCCCAGGCTGGGCGCATTGTGGCCGAAGATAAAGCCGAGCAGCGTATTCACGCCGACCCTGGGCGCATGGTCGATGGCCTGTTGCAGCAGGTAGCGTCCCAGCCCCTGGCCGCGGCGCTGCGCGTCCAGGTAGATCGACACCTCGGCGGTGGCACCGTAGGCCGGGCGGCCGTAGAAATCTGAAAAGCTCATCCAGCCGGCCATGCGGCCGTCGGCGTCCTCACACACCCACAGCGGGCGGCGCCCGGGCTGGTGGGCATCGAACCAGGCCTGGCGCGAGGCCACGGTGACCGGTTCGGTATCGGCGGTGACCATGCGCGAGGGCACGGTGCTGTTATAGATGGCGACGATGCCCGGCAGGTCGCGGGGCTCGGCAATGCGAAGTGAAAAATTCATTGAAAATCAAAATGTTGTGAGAACAACCTCACAACGTTCATAAGGTCTGTGTGGGGCGCCCGGACTCCAGCATCTTGCCCAGGATCTCCTCCACCGCGCGGCGCAGGTTGCGCCCGTTGTCGTCGTCGGGGAAATGCACGCCGACGCCGGGGGTCTTCATCGGCGTGCCCGCCGGGGTGATCCAGGCCACGTGGCCCGCGATCTGGTATTTCTGCGGCCGGTCCAGCAGCGACAGCACCAGGAACACCTGCTCGCCCAGCCGGAACGGCCGGTTCGACGGCACGAAGATGCCGCCGCGCGCCAGGAACGGCATATAGGCCGCATACAGCCCGGCCTGGTCCTTGATCGACAAGGACAGCACATTGGGGCGCGATGCCGCCCCGCTGCCAGTTGGCGCAGCGGGCGGTGCGCCAGCGACTGCTGTGTTCATGGTTGACCCCCTGAATGACGGTGCTGCTTGTTGTTATGGCTTTTTTTTGACTGCCAGGCGTACTACCGGAACAGCTGGCGGTATTCCAGGAATACCGCTTCCATCACCAACCGGGCCGCCAGCGGATGGTTCTCGCTGCGGCGGTGCGCGGCCAACCGGGTGGCAAAGGCCTGCAGGCGGCGCGCGTCGGTGGCCCCGGCGCAGCGCGCCAGCACGGCCCGTTCCTTGGGGAGGTACCGCGGCGTGGCGCTGCCGTCCAGGCGCAGCGTCAGCAGATCGTACGTCCAGCGCTGCAGGATGCCAAGCACGGCAGGCACCGGCAGCTTCTGCAGTTGCTCGGCCGCCGCAGAGGCGTCGAAGGCGGCGGCGGCGCCCAGTTGGCCGACCAGCCAGCGCTGCAGCGGCTGCTCCTCGGCCTCGGCGGCATGCAGCGCGGTCAGCGGCGAGCCGCCGGCCAGCGCCAGCTGGGCCTCGGCATCGGCCACGCCCTGGCCGCGCAGCCAGGCCAGCGCGGCCTCCGGCGTCGGGCGCTGGGTCGAGAACTGGCGGCAGCGCGACAGGATGGTCGGCAGGATACGGTCGAGGCGGTCGGTCACCAGCAGGAACACGGTGGACGGCGGCGGCTCTTCCAGCGTCTTCAGCAGTGCGTTGGCGCCCTCGGTCTGCAGCGCATCGAGCGGATACACCACCACCACGCGCAGCCCGGCCCGGTGCGTGCCCACGCCCACGGCCTCGATCAGCGCGCGCACCTGCTCCATGCGGATGATCTTGCTGGGCGCCTTCTTCTTGCCGCCCTCGTCGGTCTCGGCCTCGGCCGCGGCGTCCAGCGCCTCGGGCCGCACCACGGTGAAATCCGGGTGGTTGCCCTGGCTGAACCAGTGGCAGGCGGCGCACTGGCCGCAGGGCTGGCCGTCCGGCAGCGGCGCCTCGCACAACAGCCCCTGCGCGAAATGCAGGGCCAGGTCGCGCTTGCCGATGCCTTGCTGGCCATGGATCAGCAAGGCATGCGGCAGCCGTTCACGCAGCGCGCCGAGCCGTTGCCAGTCTTCCTTTTGCCAGGGATATAGCATGTGAATCAGTGGGTTAGCGATCTAACTTTCAAGTTTTACCTGTGATAGGCCTGCGATTGCGGATTCCACAATAGCGCGGCGTTCACACGTATCACGTCAGGCATATATCGGCAAAAAATCAGACGGTTGCGATGATTTTTTCAAGTTCATCGCGAATGTCTGCAATGCTGCGCGTGGCGTCGATCACCCGGAAGCGCTGCGGCGACTGGGCTGCGCGGCGCAGGTATTCATCGCGGGTGCGCTGGAAGAACGCGCGCGATTCGGATTCGAACCGGTCGGGCGCGCGTGCCCCGGCCAGGCGCTCGCTGGCGGTTTCCAGCGGCACGTCGAACAGCAGCGTCAGGTCCGGCTGCAGACCGCCCTGCACCCAGTCTTCCAGGACTTCCAGGCGCTCGGTGGCCAGGCCCCTGCCCCCGCCCTGGTAGGCGAAGGTAGCGTCGGTGAAACGGTCGGAAATCACCCACTTGCCGCGCTCCAGCGCGGGGGCGATGACCTCGGCGATATGCTCGCGCCGGGCCGCGAACATCAGCAGCGCCTCGGTTTCCAGGTGCATCTTGCGATGCAGCAGGATCTGGCGCAGGTCTTCGCCCAGCGACGTGCCGCCGGGCTCGCGGGTGGTGACGACGCCGGCAATATCGCTGCGTGCGCGCAGGCGGTCGGCAACCCAGTCGATATGGGTGCTCTTGCCGGCGCCGTCGATGCCTTCAAACGTGATGAATTTTCCGCGCATGGAATGCCTATTTGCCGCGCTGGTACTTGTCGACCGCGCGGTTGTGTTCGGGAAGCGAGTTGGAGAAATGGCTGCTGCCGTCGCCGCGTGCGACGAAGTACAGTGCGTCGGATGGCGCCGGCGTGGTGGCCGCCGCCAGTGAAGCCAGCCCCGGCAGCGCAATCGGCGTGGGCGGCAGGCCGGTGCGGGTGTAGGTATTGTACGGGGTGTCGGCCTGCAGGTCGCGCTTGCGCAGGTCGCCGTCGAAGCCATCGCCCAGGCCGTAGATCACGGTCGGGTCGGTCTGCAACATCATGTTCTTGCGCAGCCGGTTGATGAACACGGCGGCGATCATCGGGCGTTCGGCGGCCTGGCCGGTTTCTTTCTCGACGATCGATGCCATCACCAGGGCCTCGTACGGGGTCTTGTACGGCAGGTCGGGCGAGCGTGCGTTCCAGGCCTCGTTCAGGCGCCGCTGCATGGCACGGTAGGCGTGCTTGTACAGCTCGACATCGCTGCTGCCGCGCGCGAACAGGTAGGTATCCGGGAAGAACATCCCTTCGGGCGAGGTCTCGGCCGCGCCGATTGTCTTCATCAGCTCCGCATCGGACATGCCCTGGGTGTCGTGCCGCAACGCCGGGCTGGCGTCCACGGCGGCGCGCATCTTGCGGAATTCCCAGCCCTCGATCACTGTGACCACATAGTGCGTAACCTCGCCGCGCGCCAGCTTGCCGATGATCGACAGCGGCGTGGCGCCGGTCTCGAATTCATAGCCGCCGGCCTTCAGGTCAGGGCCGTGGCCGGTCAGGCGCACCAGCAGCATGAACAGCCGCGGGTCCATGCCGACGCCGCCGCGCTGGATCTGGCGGCCGACGCTGGCGACGCCGGAATTGGGCTTGATCACCACTTCCACGGGCGACTTGTTGAGGGGCAGCGGGTGATTGGCCCACCACGCGAACGCGCCCACGGCCGCCAGCGCGAATACCAGGATGGCCAGGCCAAGACTAAGGAAAAATCGTTTCATGTATCAGGGATAGGGGCGGCTGGCCGGATCCGTCGGAGGGCTTGCGCACCGCCGCTTGCCGCCACGTGCTGCCGGCGCCGACCGAAAATCTCATAGCCCCATATAATAACCGGCAGCCTCGCACCGACCATGCGCCGCGGCGCCGGCGCCGCTTGATGGCCCGCCTGGCACGGCGCACGACCGGTGCCTTCCCTCTCCCGAATTGCCTCAACGATTGCCACGCAATGCCAGTGATGAATGCCCAAGCCCAGGAACTCGCCGCAAACCTTGAAGCCTTGAGCGGCAGCGGCATCGTCTGCAGCCCGGCCGGGCTCGGCCTGGTCCGTGTGGCCGGCGACGATGCCGGCAGCTTCCTGCACACCCAGCTGACCAATGCGGTCGAAGACCTGAAGGCCGGCGCGGCCCGACTGGCCGGCTACTGCTCGCCCAAGGGGCGCCTGCTCGCCACCTTCCTGATGTGGCGCGATGCCGAAGGCATCGTGCTGCAGCTGTCGGCCGACATCCAGGCCCCGGTGCAGAAGCGCCTGTCGATGTTTGTGCTGCGCGCCAAGGCCAAGCTGTCCGACATCACCCCCACCCACGCGGTCCTCGGCCTCGCCGGGGCCGGCGCAGCCAAGGCCCTGGCCGCTGCCGGCCTGCCCGTGCCCGAGGTCGCCTTTGCCGTGGCCGAAGCCGACGGCACCACCGTGATCCGACTGCCGGATGGCACCGGCCAGCCGCGCTGGCAACTGGTGCTGCCCGCCGAGCGGGCCGAGGCGGTGCGCGCGGCGCTTGCCGCCACGCTGCAGGATGCGTCGCCCGCGCTGTGGGACTGGCTGGAAGTGCAGTCGGGCCTGCCGCGCATCGTCGCGGCCACGCAAGAGCAGTTCGTGCCGCAGATGATCAACTTCGAACTGGTGGGCGGCGTCAATTTCCGCAAGGGCTGCTATCCCGGCCAGGAAATCGTGGCGCGCAGCCAGTACCGCGGCACGCTCAAGCGCCGCATGTGGCTGGTGCAGGGCGAAGGCGAAGTGCCGGCGCCCGCGGCAGAAATCTATCGTCCGGAAGACCCGGGCCAGCCGTGCGGCATGATCGTCAATGCCGCGCCGGCACCCCAGGGCGGCTGGGCCGGCCTGGCCGAGCTGAAGATCGATGCCGCCGCCAGCGCGCTGCGCCTGGGCAGCGCCGAGGGCGCGGCGGTGGCCACCGCCACCCTGCCCTACGAGGTGCCGCTGGGCGAGGCCGCCCAGGCCGCCGGCTGAATCCACAGGACCTGCCATGAGCGATCACCTCTACGTCTATTTCCGCGTCCCGGAAGCCGTCGCCGCCGAGGCGCTGCCGCACTGGCACCGCTGGATGGAGACGGTCGCCGAAGCAACCGGAATTGGTGGTACGCTGATGCGCAGGCCGGAAACCCGCGCCGGCGTGCAGACCTGGATGGAATGCTACGCCGACGTGCCGCCTGCTTTCGATGCCACGCTGGAAGGCCTGTGGCGGCAGAGCGGGCTGGACCAATGGGTGGATGGCGAGCGGCGGGCCGAGCACTTTGTCGACCTGGACGTGCTGTAGGCGTCTGCCGTTGGACTGAAGTACGCCGGGTGCCACTGCAGCAACCCCGGCGGCAAAGGAAGCAAAGCGATGTGTCTGATCCTGGTTGCCTGGCAATCCCACCCGGACTATGCCCTGGTCGTCGCCGGCAACCGCGATGAATTCTATGTCCGCCCCGCGGCGGCCGCGCACTGGTGGCAGGATGCGCCGCAGGTGCTGGCCGGGCGCGACCTGGCGGAAGTCATCGGCGAGCCCGGCACCTGGATGGGCGTCAACGCCGACGGCCGCTTCGCCGCACTGACCAACTACCGCGCCCCGTCCGAAAAACGCACCGACGCGCGCTCTCGCGGCGAGCTGGTGGCCGGCTTCCTGCGCGGCCATGCGGCCCCGTTCGATTACCTGGACGGCCTCGCCGGCGAAGACGGCTGCTACAACGGCTTCAACCTGCTGGCGAGCGACCTGCGTGAACTCTGGTGGTACAGCAACCGCTCCGCCTCGCGCCAGCCGCAACGGCTGCGCCCGGGGCTGTACGGCCTGTCCAACGCCCTGCTCGACACGCCCTGGCCCAAGGTGCGCAGCCGCGTGGGCGCGCTCGCCGAAGTGCTGGCCGCCGACAGCGGCCAGGCCAACGCCAGCGCCGAGCCCTACCTGCAAATGCTCGCCGACGCGCGCCAGGCGGCGGATTTCGAACTGCCTGCCACGGGCGTGGCGCCGGAATGGGAAAAGCTGCTGTCGTCGGCATTCATCCGCTCGCCGCTGTACGGCACGCGCGCCAGCACGGTGCTGCGCGTGCGCCACGATGGTCGTTTCGACCTGAGCGAGCGCAGCTTCGACGCCGATGGCCGCATCGGCGACGTCAACTTCCACGGCAAGCTGAACCTGCAACGCGACACCGGCATCGTGCCTGCGCCGCGCTGAGGCCCGGATCCCCGGCGTTCAGCCGGCCAGCCGCTTGCGCATCTCCACGTGCGGGATGCCCGCCTCTTCGAATTCCGGCCCCACCTGCGCAAAGCCCACGCGCGCATAGAATGGCGCCGCGTGCGTCTGCGCATTGAGTACCAGTTCCGGGTAGCCGAGCTGCTCCGCCTTCTCCATCAGCGCTTCTAGTACCAGCGCCCCTACGCCGGTGCCGCGCGCGGTTTTCAGCACCGCCATGCGGCCGATATGACCATCCGGCAGCAGCCGGCCGGTGGCCACCGGCGTGCCATCCTCGGCCAGCGCCAGCGCGTGCCAGCTCGGCTCGTCCCATTCATCCCATTCCAGCTCCACCGGCACGCCCTGCTCTTCGACGAAGACGGTGTAGCGGATGGCGCGCGCGCGTTCGCGGGCTTCGGACCAGGGGCAGATCAGGACGGTGACTGGCATGGCGGTGCAAGCAGGCTGGTTGAATGGCGGCGCCCGAAATCCGGGCGGGCGCTCATGATACGCCAGTGGTGCGGGGCGCGCATATTGCACCAAAGTGGACCAAAGACGGCATTTTCCGCACCAGACTAGGGTTTGCCCGGGGAGGCATCCCTTTAGCAAATTTGTATGATGACCTTATTACCCAATGACCCGGAGACTTCCGTGTTCCAGAAAGTCCCAGCCCGCGCCCTGACCGACAACGTCGCCGAACAGTTGCTGGACAAGATCCAGAGCGGCGCCTTTGCCCGCGGCGCCAAGCTGCCGACCGAGGCGGTGCTGTCCGAGGAATTCGGCGTCAGCCGCACCGTGGTGCGCGAAGCCATCTCCCGGCTCAAGTACGAAGGCGTGGTGGAGTCGCGCCAGGGCAGCGGCGTGTTCGTGACGCTACAGGCCGGCATCCGGCCGCTGCGCATCGACTACACCGAAACCGGCACGCTGGAATCGGTGCTGCAGATCGTCGAGCTGCGCCGCGCGATCGAGGCCGAGGTGGCCGCGCAGGCCGCCCGCCGCCGCACCGATGCGTCGATGGCAGCCATCGACGCCGCGCTGGCCCGGCTCGACGAAGAGGTAGCGCAAGGCGGCGACGGCGTGGCCGAAGACGTGGCCTTCCACCGCGCCATCGCCGAGGCCACCGGCAACCCGTATTTCCTGAAGACGCTGGCCTTCCTCAGCCAGTACCTGGAAGCGGCCACGCGCGTGACCCGGACCAACGAGGCGCGCCGCGCGGACTTTTCGCGCCAGGTGCGTGAAGAACACCAGACCATCGTCGCCGCCATCCGCGCCGGCGACCCGCTGGCCGCGCGCAATGCCGCGCAGAACCATATGTACAACGCCGCGCACCGGCTGGCCCAGCTGGGTGCGGACGAGAGCGGCGAAGCGCACGGCGCCACCAACTGACGCGCGCGCAAGCCCGAACCATCGAATTATCCGTATCTGTTTCAGGAGTCCCTTCATGTCCAGGAATATCGGCGTCATCGGCCTTGGTGCCATGGGCTTTGGTGTCGCGCAGTCGCTGCTGCGTGCCGGCTTCAACGTGCACGCGTGCGACCTGCGCCCCGAAGTACTGCAGCGCTTTGCCGATGCCGGCGGCGTGCCGTGCGCCTCGCCCGCCGAGCTGGGCAGCCGCTGCGACGTAGTGCTGACCCTGGTGGTCAACGCGCAGCAGACCGAGGCCGTGCTGTTCGGCGCCAACGGTGCCGCGGCCGCGATGCAGCCGGGCAAGCTGGTGATCGCCAGCGCCACCGTGCCGCCGGGCTTTGCCCAGGCGCTGGGCCGCCGGCTGGCGGAACAGGGCCTGCTGATGCTGGACGCACCGGTCTCCGGCGGCGCAGCGCGCGCCGCCAGCGGCGAAATGACCATGATGACCTCCGGCCCGGCCGAAGCCTACTCGCTGGCCGAGGACGTGCTGGCCGCCATCGCCGGCAAGGTGTACCGCCTGGGCGCCGCGCACGGCGCGGGCTCCAAGGTCAAGATCATCAACCAGCTGCTGGCCGGCGTGCATATCGCCGCGGCCGCCGAAGCGATGGCACTGGGCCTGCGCGAAGGCGTGGACCCGGATGCGCTCTATGACGTGATCACGCACAGCGCGGGCAACTCGTGGATGTTCGAGAACCGCGTGCCCCATATCCTGAAGGGCGACTACACGCCGCTGTCGGCGGTCGACATCTTCGTCAAGGACCTGGGCATGGTGCTCGACACCGCGCGCAACAGCAAATTCCCGCTGCCGCTGTCGGCCGCCGCGCACCAGATGTTCATGATGGCCTCCACCGCCGGCCATGGCGGCGAGGACGACTCGGCCGTGATCAAGATCTTCCCGGGCATCGAACTGCCGGGCAAGGCCGAATAAGAGGGGCGCACGATGACCGCAGGCACCCTCGCCCATCGCCCGCTTTTGGGCTGCATCGCCGACGATTTCACCGGCGCCACCGACCTCGCCAACACGCTGGTGCGCAATGGCATGCGCACCGTGCAGACCATCGGCCTGCCCGACGTGGGCGCCGTGCAGGACATTGGCGAAGCCGATGCGCTGGTGGTGGCGCTCAAGTCCCGCACCATCCCGGTCGTCGAGGCCGTGGCCCAGTCGCTGGCCGCGCTGCAATGGCTGCGCGCGCAGGGCTGCCGCCAGTTTGTCTTCAAGTACTGCTCCACCTTCGACTCGACCGACGCCGGCAATATCGGCCCGGTGGCCGAGGCGCTGCTGGCGGCGCTGGACAGCGATTTCACCATCGCCTGCCCGGCCTTTCCCGAGAACGGCCGCACCATCTTCCGCGGCCACCTGTTCGTGGGCGACGTGCTGCTCAATGAATCGGGCATGGAGCACCATCCGCTGACGCCGATGACCGATGCCAGCCTGGTGCGCGTGCTGCAGCGCCAGAGCAAGAACAAGGTCGGGCTGCTGCGCTACGACGCGGTGGCACGCGGCGCGCAGGCCTCGGCCGAGCGCATTGCCGCGCTGCGCAGCGACGGCGTGCGGCTGGCGATTGCCGACGCGGTGTCCGACGCGGACCTGTTTACGCTGGGCGAGGCCTGCGCCAACCTGCCGCTGATTACCGGCGGCTCCGGCATCGCGCTGGGACTGCCCGGGAATTTCCGCCGTGCCGGCCTGCTGCCGCAGCGCGGTGACGCCGCTTCGGTGCCTGCCATCGACGGCCCGGGCGTGGTGCTGGCCGGCAGCGCCTCGCGCGCGACCAATGGCCAGGTGGCACGCTGGCTGGAACAAGGCCGCCCGGCGCTGCGCATCGACCCGCTCGCGCTGGCGCGCGGCGAAGCCGTGGCCGACGCGGCGCTGGCCTTTGCCGCCGGCCATGACGAACCGGTGCTGATCTACGCGACCTCCAGCCCCGACGAAGTCAAGGCCGTGCAGGCCGAACTGGGCGTTGAGCGCGCAGGACACCTGGTCGAACAGTGCCTGGCCACGGTTGCCGCCGGGCTGCTGGCGCGCGGCACGCGCCGCTTCGTCGTGGCCGGCGGCGAGACCTCCGGCGCGGTGGTGCAGGCGCTGGGCGTGCGCGCCTTGCGTATCGGCGCGCAGATTGCACCGGGCGTGCCGGCCACCGTCACGCTGGATGCAAAGCCGCTGGCACTGGCGCTCAAGTCGGGCAACTTCGGCGGCCCGGACTTCTTTGACGAGGCGCTGCGCCAGCTTGGAGGCCAGTCATGAGTACCGAAAACCAGCTGCGCGAAGAGATCTGCCGCATCGGCGCCAGCCTGTACCAGCGCGGCTACACCGTGGGCTCGGCGGGCAATATCAGCGCGCGGCTGGAAGACGGCTGGCTGATCACGCCGACCGATGCCTGCCTGGGCAGGATGGACCCCGCCGCGGTCGCCAAGGTGGCCACCGATGGCAGCTGGGTGTCGGGCGACAAGCCGTCCAAGACGCTGACGCTGCATCGCGCGATCTACGACAACAACCCCGGGGCGCACGCCGTGGTGCATACGCACTCGACCCACCTCGTGGCCCTGACGCTGGCCGGTGTCTGGCAACCGGACGACGTACTGCCGCCGCTCACGCCGTACTACGTGATGAAGGTCGGCCATATCCCGCTGATTCCCTACCATCGCCCCGGCGATCCGGCCGTGGCCGCGCGCGTGGCCACGCTGGCCGCGCAGGTGCGCGGCGTGCTGCTGGAGCGCCTTGGCCCGGTGGTGTGGGAATCCAGCGTCTCGCGTGCCGCGTTCGCGCTGGAAGAACTGGAGGAGACCGCCAAGCTATGGATGACGATGAAAGACACGCCGGGCTTCGCCGCCCGCGCGGCGCTGCCCGACGGCGCACTGGCTGAGTTGCGCGACGCCTTCCAGGCGCGCTGGTAACACCGCCACCCGGCATTTCCCGATAAACGACGGCTTCACCCGGCGCGGTTGCCTAGCGGCCACCGTGCGGGGGACGCGCATGCCTGCATTCCGCGCGCCGCCGCATTAGACCCACCACCATACCCGGAGACCACCGTGAATCCAAACCAACCGGCGGCGAGCGTGCCTGCCTATGACAGCCTGGGCGGCAACGCCCGGCTGGACACCGAAGCCCAGATCGAAAAGCGCGCCTACAGCAAGGTGTTCTGGCGCGTCATGCCGTTCCTGATGCTGTGCTACGTGGTCGCCTACCTCGACCGTGTCAACGTCGGCTTCGCCAAGCTGCAGATGGGCCAGGACCTGGCCTTCTCCGAAACCGTGTTCGGCCTCGGCGCCGGCCTGTTCTTTATCGGCTACTTCCTGTTCGAGGTGCCCAGCAACCTGCTGATGCACCGCATCGGCGCGCGCATCTGGATCGCGCGCATCATGATCACCTGGGGCATCATCTCGGCGCTGTTCCTGTTCGTGAAGACGCCGACCCAGTTCTACACGATGCGCTTCCTGCTCGGCCTAGCCGAAGCGGGCTTCTACCCCGGCGTGATCCTGTACCTGACCTACTGGTTCCCGGCCAACCGCCGCGGCAAGATGATCGCGCTGTTCATGTCGGGCATCCCCATTGCAGGCATGTTCGGCAACCCGCTGTCGGGCTGGATCATGGATGCGTTCAACGGCGTGCACGATTTGCGCGGCTGGCAATGGATGTTCCTGATCGAGGCGCTGCCCGCGTTCGTGATCGGCGTGGTGACGATCTTCGTGCTGCGCGACGGCATTGACAAGGCACCGTGGCTCGACGCCGATGAAAAGCGCGTGCTCAAGCGCAATATCGAGGAAGACCAGCGCAACGCCCTTAACGCCGCCACCACCGCCGGCAAGTCCCACGGCCACTCGCTGGGCGCGGTGTTCTCCGACCGCCGCGTGTGGTGGATGTGCCTGATCTACTTCTGCTTCGTCACCGGCCAGTACGCGCTGACCTTCTGGATGCCCACGCTGGTCAAGGCCAGCGGCGTGACCGGCAACCTGAACATCGGCCTGCTGTCGGCGATCCCGTTTATCTGCGCCGTGGTCGTGATGAACATCCTGGGCCACAGCGCCGACGCCCGCCGCGAGCGCCGCTGGCACCTGATCGTGCCGGCGCTGATGGGTGCCTTGGGCTTTGCCATTGCTGCCTCGTTCACCAACAATACAACCGTGGCCATCGCCGCACTGTCGCTGGCCGCTGCCGGAGTGCTGACCTGCGCGCCTCTGTTCTGGTCGCTGCCGACCTCGTTCCTGTCGGGCATTGCCGCCGCTTCTGGTATTGCCGTGGTGAATTCGGTCGGCAACCTGGCCGGTTTCGTGTCGCCGTACATGGTCGGCGCGCTGAAGGACATGACGCACAGTACGCAGCTGCCCATGTACGTGCTGTCCGCGATCCTGGTCGTCGGCGCCGTGCTGGTGTGGCTGACGCCCGCTAAACTGGTCAACCGCTGATCCTGGCCGGCCCGCTTTCGACGTAGCGTTGAGCGGGCCGGTTCCGTACTACCGCTTTGGAGTTCCGAATGCCGCGCTTCGCCGCAAACCTCTCGATGATGTACAACGAGCACGCTTTCCTGGACCGCTTTGCCGCTGCCGCGGCGGACGGCTTCCGGGCGGTGGAGTACCTGTTCCCGTACGAGCACGCCGCCACCGAGCTGCGCGCGCGCCTGGACGCGAACGGTCTCACCCAGGCGCTGTTCAACGCCCCGCCGGGCGACTGGGCAGCCGGTGAGCGCGGCCTGGCTGCGCTGCCGGGGCGCGAGGCGGAGTTCCGCGACGCCGTCGGCCGCGCATTGGAATACGCCGGCGTGATCGGCAATGACCGCGTGCACGTGATGGCGGGGCTGGTACCGGCCAACGCCGACCGCGCCCGCCACCGCGCCGCCTACCTGGAGAACGTGGCCTTCGCCGCCAAGGCCGCTGCCGCACAGGGCATCACCATCGTGCTCGAACCGATCAACACGCGCGACATGCCAGGCTACTTCCTGAACCGCCAGGACGATGCGCAGGCGATCTGCAAGGAGATCGGCGCGGCCAACCTGAAGGTGCAGTTCGACTGCTATCACTGCCAGATCGTTGAGGGCGATATCGCGATGAAACTGAAGCGCGACATGCCCGGCATTGGCCATATCCAGATCGCCGGCGTGCCCGAGCGCCATGAACCGGACCTGGGCGAACTGAACTACCCCTATCTGTTCGAGGTCATCGACGGGCTCGGCTACGAAGGCTGGATCGGCTGCGAATATCGCCCCCGCGCCGGCACTTCCGAAGGCCTGGGCTGGCTCAAGCCTTACCTCGGCCGCTGATCCTTCGCGCAAACCCAAAGAACAAATCCTTCCTGCCATGAACGTACTGATTACCGGCGGCGCCGGCTTCCTTGGCCTGCAACTCGCCCGCCTGCTGCTGCAACGCGGCACCCTGAACCTGGACGGCCAGCCCGTCGCCATCGACCGCCTGACGCTGCTGGACGTGGTAGCGCCGCAAGGCCTGGACGATGCGCGTGTGCGTGTGGTCACTGGCGACCTGTCCGACCCGGCCGTGCTGCGCCAGGCCATCGACAAGGACACCGGCGCCGTGTTCCACCTGGCGGCCGTGGTCAGCGGCCAGGCCGAGGCGGATTTCGATCTCGGCATGCGCGTCAACCTCGACGCCTCGCGCGCGCTGCTGGAAACCTGCCGTGAGCTGGGCCACCAGCCACGCGTGCTGTTCACCAGCTCGGTCGCGGTCTACGGCGGCCAGCTGCCGCCGGTGGTGCAGGACGACACCGCGCTGAGCCCGCAATCGTCGTACGGCGTGCAGAAGGCCATCGGCGAGCTGCTGCTGTCGGACTACAGCCGCCGCGGCTTTGTCGACGGCCGCGTGCTGCGGCTGCCCACCATCAGCGTGCGCCCGGGCAAGCCCAATGCGGCGGCTTCGTCGTTCGCCAGCGGCATCATCCGTGAGCCGCTGTCGGGTGTCAGCGCCAATTGCCCGGTGGCACCGGACACGCCGCTGTGGCTGCTGTCGCCGCGCGCCGCCGTGGCGGCACTGGTCAATGGCATCGAACTGGCCGGCGAACGGCTGGGCAACCGCCGCGTGGTGAACCTGCCGGGCCTGTCGGTCACGGCTGCCGGCATGGTCGACGCCCTGCGCCGCGTGGCGGGCGATGCCGTGGCGGACCGCGTGACGTGGGAGCGCGAAGCGCGCGTGGAGAACATCGTCGGAACCTGGCCGGCGGCGTGGAATGCGGAGCGTGCGCAGTCGCTGGGGTTCCAGAGCGATGCGAGCTTCGATGAGGTGATTCGGGCTTATATGGAGGATGCCGGGCTGAGCAAGTAAAGCCAGGCCGGCTTCCTTCGCGACATGCCGGCATCTCCCGCGGGCCGGCCCCCTTTCCCGTGCGCGGGAGAGGGGATCGGGTCAAGCAGAGGCGAAGACGTCAGTTCCAGATGGGATCCTCTTTCTGCTGCTGTGCCTTGGACTTCGATGTCCAGTACGCACCGATCTGACGTTCGGTGACGTAACCCGACTTCTTGACATCGATCTTGTCAAAGTGCTTGTAGACTACCGGCGCGCCTGCCTGGGCTTCTTCGCGGCTTAGCTTCCCGTCGTGGTTGGTATCGGCAGTCTTGAAACGCTCGGAGATTTTTGCCTTGGCTTCGGCGGTAGTCGATGGCGCTGGCGGAATCTGGGTGGATTCCGCGCTTTGCGGGGCTGTTGATTCCGGTTTCTGCTGGGCGCTCGCCGCCGTAAAAGCGAGCACCATCACTGTCAAGCCGACTGCAGGCAGTTTACGCATGGTCATTGCCGTCTCCTCATGGTTTGTGATTCGACATTGCCTTCCTAAAGACTGCTTCGGCAACGAAGATCCTCTTTGAGCACTGGCTCACACCGATTCTAGGCAAGCGATCCCTACTTACCAATATCTTTGTGTTACAGGTCGCGACAGCTGATGCAGGACACCGGCAGTAATTCTTGCTGCACCTGGAATCCAGCGGAGCGCTACGGGCAAGGCGGGCGGCGTCATTCGGTGACGCCTTGCCTCACACCGCCGGCTTCACCACCTCATACCCTTCAATCGTCTCCCTTACCTGCCCCGGGATCGCCGCCGATTTCTGCGTGACCGGGTCCGCGCACACATAGACGATCTCACCGGTGATCAGGTGCTCGTCACCGCGGAACATCTCCACCCGGAACAGCATGCTCGAGCGCCCCAGGCGCGACATGCGGCCGCGGATCTCCAGCTCGTCGTCAAAGCGCGCCGAGGCGTGGTATTCCAGCGTGGACTTGACCACGAAGATGTCCACGCCATGCGCGTGCAGCACGTCTTCCGGATAGCGGATGCCCAGCGCGCGCCAGTACTCGGTCACGCAGATATCGCAATACGTCAGGTAGTGCGCGTTGAAGACGATCGACTGCGGATCGACTTCGGCCCAGCGCACGCGCAGCGGGATGCTGTGGCGAAAATCCTCTTTGGCCATCGGCCTGGTCTCCTTGTTTGTCGTGGCTTGTCAAAGCACCAGGCCGCCGGCCCGCCGGACAGGGCCGGCGGGCGTGGCGGCCCGGATCGATGATGGTGGCGGCAGGCTGATCGCCGTTATTGCGCCTTGGCCAGCCCCAGCTTCTCGATGATCGCCTTTTCCTTCTTGACGGTCTCGGCCGCAAACTGCGCGTATTGCTGGCTGTTCATGTAGTACGGCTCCATGTCGAACTTGGCCAGCGATTCGCGGTAGTTGGGCATGTCCATGGCCTTCTTGAAGGCGTCATGCAGCTTCTGCACGATCTTCGGGTCGGTGCCCTTGGGCGCGACCAGGCCGAACGGCGAGGTCTGCACGATGCCGATGCCCAGTTCCTTCAGCGTCGGCACGTTGGGGAAGCGCGCCGAGCGCTTCTCGCCCCAGGTCGACAGCAGGCGCAGCTTGCCCTGCTCCACATACGGTGCCCACGCCGGCGTGTCGGCCACCGACATCACGTGGCCGCCCAGCAGTGCCTGCATCGACTCGGAATTGCCCTTGTAGGGGATGTGCGAGAACTGCACGCCCTGCTTCATGGCCAGCTCTTCCATGGTCAGGTGCAGCGTGGTCATGGAGCCCGGCGAACCGTAGGTCAGCTTGCCCGGATTGGCCTTGGCGTAGGCGATGTATTCCTGCATCGTCTTGATCGGCGAGTCGGCCGGCACCACCAGGCCGAACGAATAGCCGGCGAGGTTGATGATGTAGCTCAGGTCCTTGACCGGGTCCCAGTTGATCTTGGTGGTGTACGGCAGGCGGTAGACCGGCATGGCAACCTGGGCCAGCGTGTAGCCGTCCGGCGCGGTGGTCTGCATCATCTGCGCGGGCAGCACGCCGCCCGCGCCGGGCTTGTTCTCGACGATCACGGGCTGGCCCAGGATCTTGGAGGCGTTGTCGGCCAGCACGCGGAACGGGATATCCGTGGAGCCGCCGGCGGTGTAGCCGATCACCAGGCGGATCGGGCGCTGCGGGAACTTGTCGGCCTGTGCCTGGGCGGGCATGGCGGCAAAACCCAGTGCCGCGGTGGCGGCGGCGATGCCCGCGCGGGCGATGAAGTGGCGGCGTTGCATTTGACTATGTCTCCTTGTGCTGCAAGTCACTGCTGAAAATGGAGGGCCGGGGCCGGTGCGGCCCTGACCGTGGCTGCTGGTCTAGTTGTGCGGTGTGCCGAACGCGGCGCGCAGCGCGGCAACGGCGTCGGCATGTGCCTGCGCCACCGCCGGCACGAACCGGCCCAGCTTGAAGAAATCATGGATCATGCCGGGGTAGTCCGCCAGCGTGGCGGCGACGCCCGCGGCGCGCAGCTTCTCTGCGTAGGCCACGCCCTCGTCGTGCAGCGGGTCGTAGCCGGCCACGGCGATCCAGGCCGGGCATGTGCCGCGCACCTCGGCGCCGGTGCCGCCGCCGTCCAGCGGGGCGAAACGCCAGTCGTCGCGGCTGGCTTCCTGGTCCAGGTACTGGGCAAAGAACCAGCGGATCATGTCCGCCGTCAGCAGGTAGCCATCGGCCAGCGCGCGGTGCGACGGCGTGTCCTGGCGCGCACAGGTGCCGGGATAGATCAGCAGCTGCAGCACGGGCGCCAGGCCCGTATTGCGGGCCTCCACGGCACACGCCGCGGCCAGCGTGCCGCCGGCGCTGTCGCCTCCCAGTGCGATGCGCGCCGGGTCGGCTCCCAGCCGGTCGCCTTCGGCAAAGACCCAGTGCAGCACGTCAAAGGCGTCGTTGGCCGCCGTCGGGAAGCGCCATTGCGGCCCGAGCCGGTAGTCCACCGACAGCACCATGCAGTCCGCCTGGCCACACAGCAGCCGGCACAGCGGATCGTGCGAATTGACGCTGCCGACCGTGAAGCCGCCGCCGTGGAAATACACCAGCAAGGGCAGCGGTTCAGTCCAGCTGGCCTCGCGCGGGGTGTACAGCCTGACCGGAATGGCGTGGCCGTCGCGCGCCGGCACCAGCAGGTCTTCCGCCATATGCACAGGCGGCGGGTTGATATCGAGGATCGGCGCGCTTTTCTCGTAGGCGATCTTGGCGTCCTCCGGCGCCATCGCGTGGATCGGCGGCCGCTTGGCGCGCGCGATCAGCTCCAGCAGCGCGGCCACCTGCGGGTCGAGCGGGCTGGACGGCAGGCCGGGCGTGGCGGGCGCATCAGGGCTGGAAGACGGTACGGCGGACATAGGGAATGACGCGGATCCGGACCCGGCGCCGGCGGCGCGCAGAAGCTCTGGCGCGTCGCCCGCATCGGGAGAAGTTCGAATTGTGAACGATCGTTCGATTTTAGTATGATGCCAGATGTTCCAGGTGCCCGGCAGTACGAGATAACCCCGAAAAGTCGCTGTCAGCCTGCCACGCGGCAAGTTTTTGCGCGATGATCGGCTGAAGCGATCCCGAGGGCTCCGGAAACGCAGTAGTGCAGGTCCATTGAAACCCAAGACAGCGGGCCTGGCGAGCATCCGCTCCAGGCCCGTGCAAAAGACAATTTGGCGGCAGATCCCGGCAGGAGACAAGCAAACATGGCGTTTATCTACTATCTGACCCACATCCACCTGGATTTCGGCGCGGTAAGCTTGCTCAAGTCCGAATGCGAGCGCATCGGCATCCGCCGCCCGTTGCTGGTGACCGACAAGGGCGTGGTCGCCGCGGGAGTGGCGCAGCGTGCCATCGATGCGATGCAGGGCCTGCAGGTTGCGGTATTCGATGAAACCCCGTCGAACCCGACCGAGGCCATGGTGCGCAAGGCCGCCGCGCAGTACCGAGAGGCCGGCTGCGACGGGCTGGTGGCGGTGGGCGGCGGCTCGTCGATCGACCTGGCCAAGGGCATCGCGATCCTGGCCACGCATGAGGGCGAGCTGACCACCTATGCCACCATCGAAGGCGGCAGCGCCAGGATCGCCGACAAGGCGGCGCCGCTGATCGCGGTGCCCACCACCTCCGGCACCGGCAGCGAGGTGGCGCGCGGCGCCATCATCATCCTGGACGACGGCCGCAAGCTGGGCTTCCATTCCTGGCACCTGCTGCCCAAGTCCGCCGTCTGCGACCCGGAACTGACGCTGGGGCTGCCCGCCGGACTGACCGCGGCCACCGGCATGGATGCGATCGCGCACTGCATCGAGACCTTTTTGGCCCCCGCCTTCAACCCGCCCGCGGACGGCATTGCGCTGGACGGCCTGGAGCGCGGCTGGGGCCACATCGAGCGCGCCACCCGCGATGGCCAGGACCGCGACGCGCGCCTGAACATGATGAGCGCATCGATGCAGGGCGCAATGGCCTTCCAGAAGGGGCTGGGCTGCGTGCATTCGCTGTCGCACCCGCTGGGCGGGCTGAAGATCGACGGCCGCACGGGCCTGCACCATGGCACCCTCAATGCGGTAGTTATGCCCGCGGTGCTGCGCTTCAATGCCGACGCGCCCACGGTGGTGCGCGACGACCGCTATGCACGCCTGCGCCGCGCCATGCACCTGCCCGACGGCGCCGATATCGCGCAGGCCGTGCACGACATGACCGCGCGCCTGGGCCTGCCCACCGGGCTGCGCCAGATGGGCGTCACCGAGGACATGTTCGACAAGGTGATTGCCGGTGCGCTGGTCGACCACTGCCACAAGACCAACCCGAAAGAAGCCAGCGCAGCGGATTATCGGCGTATGCTTGAGCAGTCCATGTAGCACACCATGTAGCACACAGCAGCTTCCCGCCGGTCAGACCGACCAAGCGGCTGTCCGGCGGCCCTCCCCTCCACAGCGCAGGAGACAACATGAGCGGCGAGCATTTGCAGGTAGTCCATGGCGATATCACCCGGATGGAAGTCGATGCCATCGTCAACGCGGCCAATAGCGGCCTGTTGGGCGGCGGCGGCGTAGACGGGGCCATCCACGGGGCCGGCGGCTCCGCCATCAAGGAGGCCTGCCGCGCGATCCGCGACGCGCAGGGCGGCTGCCCCACCGGCGAGGCGGTGATCACCACCGGCGGCCGCCTGCCGGCGCCATACGTGATCCACGCGGTCGGGCCGGTCTGGCAAGGCGGCGACCAGGGCGAGGACGAACTGCTCGCCAACGCCTACCGCAACAGCATCCGGCTGGCAGCGCAGCACCACCTGCGCAGGCTGGCCTTTCCCAATATCAGTACCGGCATCTACGCCTTCCCGCGCGAGCGCGCGGCGGATATCGCCATCGCCGCGGTGCGCGAGGCGCTGGCCGCGGCGCCGGAGATCGAGCAGGTCACCTTCGTCTGCTTCGACGACGAGAACTACCGCCTGTACCGCGAGCGGCTGCCCTGAGACAAGCCGCGGTGCATGCCCCGCGGCTTGCACCGCCTGCGTCAGAACTTGTGGCGCAGGCCCACACGCAACACCGCCTGGCTGTCATCTGCCGACGGACGCACGCCGTTGATCGCGACCACCGCGCGCTTGCCGGTGGAATCGATCCCCGATGCCTTCTGGTAGATCGCCATCGCGTAGACATCGGTGCGCCTGGACAGGTTGTAGTCCGCCCCCAGCACGAACTGCCGGTAGCTGGCGTCGTTGATGCCACTGCCCCTGGCATAGTCCGCGGCCACGCCCATCAGCAAGGCCGGTGTCACCTGGTACTTGAAGCTGGCTTCCACGTTGTTGAAGGTTGCGGTGCCGTGATAGCCGAACGGATTCGGGCCGGACGACAGGTCTCCCAGGTCCTTGAAGCGCGTGTTGGAATACGTGGTCCCGACCGTAGCCGCACCGAAGCTGTACGCCGCGCCCGCGGCAAAGACTTCCTGCGAGCGAGCCGACGCGTAGCCCGACTGCACCGGCGAGCCGATATTGGTCAGCGTGTTCAACGGTGCCGATCCCGTGGTATTGGCCGTGACGCCGGTGCCGTAGAACGAGGTATTGGGTTCCTGACGTTCAGGTAGCCCATGCCGAGCAGCAACGGTCCGCTGCCATAGCCCGCCCCCAGCGACCAGATCTGGTTGCGCGCCGGGCTGCCCGCCACGCCGCCCAGGCTGTAGACCCCGCCAAAACTCAGGCCGCCGTAGTTCTGGCTGCGGAGCTTGATGGCGTTGTTGACCCGGGCGGAGTTGTTCAGGTTGTCGATATCGCCGGTGTGGGCATTGTAGAAGCCGCCCCATTGCGCGCCGACGTTGAGCGGGCCGACAAAGTCCACCACCGAGTCGTACTGGCGGCCCATGGTCACCTTGCCATGGTCGCCGGACAGCCCGACATAGGCCTGGCGCCCGAAGACCAGGCCACCCTGCCCCAGCTTGCCGCTGCCGGCATCGAAGCCGTTTTCCAGCACGAACAGCGCCTTCATGCCGCCGCCCAGGTCCTCGCTGCCGCGCAGGCCGAAGCGGCTGGCCTAGATCACGCCGCTGGCCAGGCTGAACTGGTGATGGCCGCCCGCATTGTTGTTGTAGGTCAGGCCTTCATCGACGACGCCATAGAGGGTCACGCTGCCCTGTGCGCAAGCCATCTGCGCGAATCCGCCGATTAATGCAAAACCTGCAAGCTGCTTTTTCATTCCTCAGTCTCCGTCTGTAAGTTTGCTGCTGGACTGCCAAATCCCGGCGCTGGCAAATACCGCTGCCAGCCGCCGGTGCTCCCGGAACTGCCTTCAAAGAACCACTGCAACAACACTTGTGGGGGGAATCCGGCCACGTTTTCACTGGCGATGGGCGTGACAAAGCCGCTCACGCTGTGAGCACGGCTTTGCGCCGTTGGCGCAAAGCCGAAAATCTACCTCATGGAAAAGTCAGAACCAAGAACCGCCCCGCCCTTTGAAAATGACGGGGCTCAGGCAGGAAAGCGCGTCAGGTCATCCCGCCCGGTAGTCGCCGCGCCTTAGCCATCGAAATGAATCCAGGGCCGGCGCAACCGGTCCGCGCCCTGGAACGCGTCGATGCTTGACGCCAGCTTCAGCGTCAGCGCGATCGGGTCCAGCCCTTCCAGCAGCATCTGCCGCTGCTCGCTGCCGAGCGTGAAGCCATACCGCGCGCCCGCTGGCGACACCACTTCCAGCTCCTGGAAGTCGACCGTCACCTGCCGCGTGGCCGGCGCTGCGGCGCAGTCATCGGCCAGCGCCTGCACCGTTTCCATCGGCAGCACCACCGGCAGCAGGCCGTTGCGCACGCAGTTGTTGTGTAAGATAGCACCGAAGCCGGGCGCGACGATGGCGCGGATGCCGAACTCCTTCAGCGCCCACATCGCATGCTCGCGCGAGGAGCCGCAGCCGATATTGCTTCCGGCCAGCAGGATCGACGTCCCCGTGTACGCCGGCTGGTTCAGCACGAACAAGGGATCGGGGCTGCGGTCCGTCCCCGCCAGGTAGCGCCAGCCGGCGAACAGGCCCTCGGCCAGCCCGTGTTTGGAGACGCGCTTCATTTCCCGCGACCGGATGATGGCGTCGGTGTCGAGGCATATCGCGCTGGCATAGGCGCCAACCACGGCGCTGGCGCCAGCCTCGTTCATCTTCTCGACTTCGGCTGCGACTAGGCATCGCCTAGCACTGCTTCCAGCCTGGCGCCGCCCAGCGACTTGATGCCGCCGGCGGCGTGACGAAGGTCCCCTGCCCCGGCCGCCGATAAATCAGCCCTTCCTTGCAGCTCGGCCAGCGCCCGCCGCACGGTCACGCGCGCCACCCGGTACTGCTCCATCAGCCCGAATTCGGGCGGCAGGCCGCATACGACGTAAATGCGGTGATAACGCGGCATCGGTGAACTCTGGTTTCCCATGAATGGCAGTCGTTATCCTTCAAGTCCATAAAATCAAGTTCACATTTCCGAAAGCGCAGCCGTCCATACATCGAAATTTCCCAAAAGAAATATCGGTATTATTGTTACCTCAATAGGATATTAAATAGGACACCGAGAGATTTTCCCGAATGCAAGGCGTTGAATGGAAGGCAGTCTTTAATAACAACGCGCATCCGGTGGGCTGATTATTTAGTAAATGCTTAACGCGCTCGCCAATGCCTTATGGCGCGGCCGCTGCTTTCCCTTCGACCAATCAATACCATTGGCATCAATTAGATATCACTAAGAGACCAGTACGAGCCAATTTCGGCAAACTCGCTGGAGCATGACTGGTTCGCCGGAAGAGGAGATGGAATGGATGTGAGGAAACGACGGGCAATGTACCTGGCCGCCTTGGCCGCGTCGTCCGCCGAATGCGACGCGTCTGCCATGGGCGACGTCGCGATGGCAATGGAAAAGGAAGAAGGCAAGACCAGCCCCCGGGGGCTGGTCTTGCCCGGATCAGGACACAGGCAGCGCGCTGCGGATCAGCAGGTTGACCCGCTCCGGCTGCTCGTGGATCACCCAGTGGGTGCCCTCGGGGATGCGCTCCACGCGCAGGTCCGGCACGAAGTCACCCAGCCCGTCCACCAGTGATTTCGGCAGCGCGCGGTCGCGCTCGCCCCAGATCACCAGCGTGGGCACCCTGACCTCAAAAGCGGCCGGATCCAGGCGCGAGATGTCGGGCGGCGGCTCGCCCTCGCCCGGCGGGTGCATGGGCGAGGCGCGGTAGAAATTGACGCCGCCGGTGAGCGGATGGACGCTGGCATCCTGGCCTTCGCCCGGCTGGGACCATGCCGCGTGGTACCTGGCGCGCGTCTCGGGCGTGTACCAGGCCGCCGGCTTGCCGTCGGCATCGGCCAGCATCCGGTCCAGCAACGCGAAGTCGTTGGCGGCCAGTGCCTTTTCCGCGCCCGGCTTGCGCAGCCAGTTCATGTAGGCGGAAGCGGCCTGCTGCTCGGGATCGGTGGCCAGCGCGCGCGCAAACAGGTACGGGTGCGGCGAGTTGACAATGATGAGCTGGCGCACCAGCCGCGGGAACTGGATTGCCAGGTTCCAGCAGATCGCACCGCCCCAGTCGTGCGCCACCACCACGGCCTGGTCATAGCCCAGCGCGCTGACCAGCTGCACCAGGTCTTCGACGATATGGCGCGGCCGGTAGGCCTCGACCTCGGCGGGCTTGCTCGACAGGTTGTAGCCGCGCAAGTCCGGCGCCACTGCAAAATGCGTGCGCCCGAACTCGGCCAGCTGGGCCTCCCATTCGAACCAGAATTCAGGAAAGCCGTGCACGAACAGCATCAGCGGCTTGCCGCGCTCGCCCGCGCTGGCGTAGTGCAGGCGGGTGCCGTTGGGCAGCGTGGCGTACTGCAGGTGGCGGATCACGGCGGCGGGGGCAGCCATGTTGTTCTCCATATGTGGCCCTCCTCGTTGTGGCGTTGTGCTGGCGGCTGGTCAGCCGCGCAACGCGGCAACGAGGCCCGCGCGGACCTCGGGCTTGTCGGCAAACGGATCGCCGGGATTGCGCTGCCCGACGATATCCTCGAAGCGCTGGCGCACGGGGGCGAGCGCCTGGGGGTGGGAATAAATATAGAAGCTTTCGTCGCGGATGGCATCGAAGGTCAGCTGCGCGACCTCGGCGGCGGTCACCTTGCCGGAGCCGACGGCCTTGTCCGACAAGGCCTGCGACACCAGCTGCGAGCGCGTCGGCGGCGCCTGGTTGGCCAGGTCGGCGGGCCGGTTGCGCTGGGACTGGTTGATGCCGGTGGGCACGAAGTACGGGCACAGCACCGAGCAGCGCACCTGCTCCGTCACCAGGCCCAGGTCCTGGTACAGGGTTTCAGTCAACGCCACCACCGCGTGCTTGGACACGTTGTACACGCCCATTGCCGGCGGGTTCAGCAAGCCCGCCATCGACGCCGTGTTGACGATATGGCCCTGGTAGGCCGGATCCTTCCCTGCCGCGGCCAGCATCAGCGGCGTGAAGATGCGCACGCCGTGCACCACGCCGTACAGGTTGACGCCCAGCACCCACTCCCAGTCCTTCTCGGAGTTCTCCCAGATCAGGCCGCCCGCGCCCACGCCAGCGTTATTGAACAGCAGGTTGACCTGGCCGAAGGCCTCGATGGCAGCATCGGCCAGCGCCTGCACCTGATCGGCACGCGAGACGTCCGTGCGCAGCCCGATCACTGGCACATTGCGTGCCTTGAATTCCGCTACGGTCGCGTCCAGCGCGTCTTCCTGCACATCCGCCAGCACCAGCTTCATGCCGAGGTCGGCGGCAATGTGGGCAAACTCCTTACCGAAACCCGAGGCACCGCCGGTAATGACAGCCACCTTGTTGGAGAAATCCTTCATATCGTCTGTCCTGTTGCGTGATTCGTTTGGGAAACGGCGGGCCGTGTGCCGTGCACGCGCTCAGGCGGCGCGCTGCACCTGGTAGCCCTGCCGCGGGAAATGCACATTGAGCGCACCGGCGCGCGGGTCCTGGCGGCGCAGCGTGACGCGGCGCGCGGTCAGCGACAGCAGCACGCCGGCCACCGGGTCGCGCGCATAGTCGGTGGGCGTGACGGTGACAGGGTCGCCGGCCTGCAGCCCGGCATCGGCGATGACACCCTCATCCAGCACGACCGGATCGGCACTGCGCGCGGCGGCGATCGCGTCCTCGCTGTCGATCACGCGCGGCCGCCCATGGCCGAAGGTGTTCATGCGCGCATACCAGGCCTGCAGGCGCGGGTAAGCCTCCAGCAGCTGCGCCAGCGCGCCGGCGCGGCGGATAAACCAGAGGTTGTGGTACAGCGAGAAGTCGGCGACCGACAGCGCCGGCCCGGCCACATGCTCGATCCCGGCCGCGAACTGCATTTCCAGTTGCCCGAACGTTTCATGCAGCAGCGCGGTGGCTTCGGGCAACGGCATGCGCAGCGCATTGGTGTCGCCGCGCATGGCCTTGCGGTCGGCGCTAAAGGCCTGGACCTGCGCCGGCGACAGGTGGCCCAGCATGCTGGCAACGCCGGCTGGCTGGAACACATAGGTCACCGACGCCGTGAACAGCGCCGCATCGAACCAGGCTGCCGCGACCCGCGCCGCCGCGGCCTGGGCCGGCGGATACAGCGCCGGCGTGGGCGCCAGCGCGTCCAGCACCTCGCAGATCAGCGCGGTATCGCAGTAGATGTCGGCACCGACCTGCATCACCGGCGTGCGGCGGTAGCCGCCGGTCAGCGCCAGCAGGTCAGGCTTGGGCAGGATGGCGGGGATTTCCACCGCCTGCCACGCCAGTCCCTTGGCGCCCAGCAGCAGGCGCACCTTCTCGGAGAATGGCGAAGTTGCGTACTGGTGAAGAATGATGTCGGCCATGCGGTCCACCTCCATGTTTGCCAGCGGGTCGGCTAGTGTGTGCCGTGCAGATTCAGTCCAGCAGGTCCGGCTGTTCCTTGACGATGCGGGCATAGAGCGGCTGGAACTGGAACCAGCCCGCCTGCGCCGTGCCGACGATCGAATAGGCCTGGCGCGCGGCCGCATCGGAGATCAGCTTCAGCGGTGCCTGGGTGCGCGCCGCGGCGGCTTCGGCCAGCAACTGGACCTGGCAGGAGCGCTCCATGGTGATGAACCACCAGGCGGCTTCGTCCACGGTCTTGCCGACCGTCAGCAGGCCATGGTTCTGCAGGATGGCGGCCTTGTTCTGGCCCAGCGCATTGGCGATGCGCTGGCCCTCGTCGAGTTCCACCACCACGCCGCCGAAATCGTCATAGACCGCATGGTCCTGGTAGAACGCGCACACGTCCTGCGTCAGCGGATCGAGCGGGCGGCCCAGCGTGGACCACGCGCGGCCATAAGTGCTGTGCGAATGCGCTGCCGCGACCGCGTCGGAGCGGGTCTGGTGCACGCGCGAATGGATGGCGAAGGCCGCGGCATTGACCGGGTAGTCACCCTCGACCACGTCGCCGTGGTGGTCGCAGCGGATCAGGTTGGAGACCTTGACCTGGCTGAAATGCACGCCGAAGGGATTGACCCAGAAGGTATCGGGAAACTCCGGGTCGCGCGCGGTGATATGGCCAGCCACGCCTTCATCGAAACCGAATTTGGAAAACAGCCGGAAGGCCGCGGCCAGCCGCTGCTTGCGGTGCAGGCGCTCTTCGGCGGCGGTGGCGAACTGCGGCGGGCGCGGCAGGTTGCGGTAGCGGGCCTTGACCTCTTCGGGCAGGCCGGCGCCGATCTCGTCGTCGCTCTGGATTTGCGGGGCTTGCGGGGCTTGCGGGGCATTCATCGGTGTCTCCGTTTATTTGGTGAAATCCGTTGCCCGCGGCGCGCCCGGCAGGCGCGCCGCGGCCCTGCAGGCGCCGGTCAGATCAGCTTGACCAGCTGCTTGCCGAAGTTCTTGCCCTTGAGCAGGCCGATAAAGGCTTCCGGCGCGCTGGCCAGGCCTTCGGCAATGCTCTCGCGGAACTTGAGCTTGCCCTGTGCCACGGCGGTGCCCAGTTCCTTCAGCGCCTGCGGCCAGACTTCCATGTGCTCGGAGACGATAAAGCCTTCGATGGTCAGGCGCGACACCAGGATCAGCTGCGGGTTCTTCAGCGGCAGCGGCTGGCCGTCATAGCCCGCGATCATGCCGCACATGGCGATGCGGCCGAAGGCGTTCATGCGCGTCAGCACGGCGTCCAGGATATCGCCGCCGACATTCTCGAAATAGCCGTCGATGCCGTCCGGGGTGGCTTCCTTGAGCATCGTGTAGAGCTCCTTGGGATCCTTGGCCGCCTTGTAGTCGATGCAGGCATCGAAGCCCAGCTCATTGACCACGTAGTCGCACTTGTCCTTGCCGCCGGCAAAGCCGACCGCGCGGCAGCCGGCCAGCTTGGCCAGTTGCCCGACCACGCTGCCCACCGCCCCGGAGGCAGCGCTGACTGCGATGGTCTTGCCAGGCTTGGGCAGGATGATCTTGTTCAGGCCGTACCAGGCGGTCACGCCCGGCATGCCGACCGAGCCCAGGTAGGCCGACAGCGGGATATGCGTGGTGTCGACCGGCTGCAGGCCGGTGCCGTCGCTGACACCCATTTCCTGCCAGCCGAACATGCCGACCACCTTGTCGCCCGGCTTGAACTTGCTGTTCTTGCTTTCCACCACTTCGCCCACGGTGCCGCCGATCATGACCTCATTGAGCGGCTGCGGCGCGGCATAGGACTTGCTGTCGTTCATGCGGCCGCGCATGTACGGGTCCAGCGACAGGTAGTGGTTGCGCACCAGCACCTGGCCGTCGGCGATCTGCGGCACGGGCACTTCTTCCAGGCGGAAATTGGCCGGCGTCACCGCGCCTTCGGGACGCGAGGCCAGGACGATGCGCTTGAACGTTTTGGACATGGTCGATTCCTTTCAGTAGGAATATGGAACGGCTTGAATACTGCGTCGGGAGGGACAGCCGCGCTGCCCCGTCTGCTGCATCGGTGCCGGCGCTCAGCCGTCGGCACCGGTATCGGCTTCACCCGGGCGCTGCGGCGGCATGCGCCGGATGTACTTGAAGGTGCCCGAGCCGCGCGCCACGGTCTTGCCGTCGGCGTCGACGATCTCGCCTTCGCAGAACACCATGGTGGTGGTGCGGTGCACGGTGGTGCCGCGCGCGGTCAGCGCGCCGCGCCCCGGCGCCATGAAGCTGGTCTTCATCTCGATGGTGACCACGCCCCGGCCATCCGCGTCGCTGCTGCGGCCGGCCACCGCCATGGCCACGTCGAGCAGCGTCATGATCACGCCGCCGTGGGCCATGTCCCAGCTGTTCTGGTGGCGCTTCTCGATCGGCAGCGCGATCTCGCTGCGGCCGCCTTCGGCGAGGTTGCAGGTCACGCCGAGGTCGGCGAGGAAGGGGATGTGGGTCAGGGGGCCTTTGAACTGGTTCATGGCAATTGTGAGTCCGGAAATTGGGTGCCAGCGAGGCCGAGGCCTCGCGCCGGCCCCAAGTTTGAGGGCAATCCGGGATTCCGCCAAGCCGCGCCGTGCGTCATGTCCGGAATGCCCCCGGCCCGGCTCAGACCGCGCTGACGCCGCCGTCCACCGCCAGGATCTGGCCGGTGATGTGCTTGCCGGCGTCGCTGGCAAACAGCAGCGCCGCGCCCTTCAGGTCCTCGTCGTCGCCCAGGCGGTGCAGCGGCACGCCGGCGCACATCGCCTCAACGCCCAGGCGCTCGAGCGAGCCCTTGGTCATCTTCGACGGGAAGAAGCCCGGCGCGAGTGCATTGACGGTGATGTTGTGCTCGCCCCACTCGGCCGCCAGCGTGCGCGTGAAGTTGACCACCGCACCCTTGGAGGTGTTGTAGGCAATGGTCTCCATGCTGCCCGGCGGGTTGCCGGCCAGGCCCGCGATCGACGCCACGTTGATGATGCGGCCATAGCGGCGCGGGATCATCGACAGCTTGCCGATGCGCTGGCTCAGCAGGAACAGGCCGCGGATGTTCAGGTTCATCACCTTGTCCCAGGCCTCGACCGGGTGGTCTTCGGCGGGTGCGCCCCAGGTGGCGCCGGCGTTGTTGACCAGGATATCGACGTGGCCGAGCTTTGCGATGGCTTCATCGGCCAGGCGCGCGATCTCCGACTCCTGCGAGCCGTCGGCGGCGATCCAGTCGGCCTCGATGCCGAGCGACTTCAGGTGCGCCTGCGCCGCCTGCAGCTCGTCGGCCTTGCGCGCCGACAGCACCACGCGCGCGCCCTGCTCGCCGAGCGCCTCGGCAATCTGCAGGCCAAGCCCGCGCGAGCCGCCGGTGATCAGCGCGGTCTTGCCCTTCAGGTCAAACAGTTGCTGGATGGTACGCATATTGTCTTCCTTCGTTCTGTAGTGTTCGGGGATGGGCGGGCGCTGCTCAGAACCACGCGTCCTGCATGTCGAGCGTGGTGCGGTCGAGCGATTCAAGCAGCGCCAGCTGCGGGCCGACCTTGGGCAGCTCCCAGCGGAAGAAGTAGGCCGCCGCGGCCAGCTTGCCGCGGTAGAAGTCCTCGTCTTCCTTGCCGTTCGCGCGCGGCAGCGCGGCTTGCGCCAGCAGTGCCTGTTCCAGCCAGATCCACGCCACCACCACGTGCCCGAAAGCCTCCAGGTAGACCGAGGCATTGGCCAGCGTCACGTTGGGGTCGCCCGCGCTCCACAGCGCCTGCGTGACCTCGGCCAGGCGTTTGGTGGCGGCGCCAAGGGCGCCTGCCTGCTGCGACAGCTCGGCATCGCCGGCGGCCAGCGCGCGGCCGATGGTGTCCTGCACGCGCTCGCCCAGCAGCTTGAAGGCCGCGCCATCCTTCATCACCACCTTGCGGCCCAGCAGGTCCAGGCCCTGGATGCCGTGCGTGCCTTCGTGGATCGGGTTCAGGCGGTTGTCGCGGTAGAACTGCTCGACGTTGTACTCGCGCGTGTAGCCGTAGCCGCCGTGCACCTGGATCGCCAGGTTGTTGGCCTCCAGGCACCATTGCGACGGCCAGCTCTTGGCGATCGGGGTCAGGATGTCGAGCAGCAGCGCCAGGCGCGCATGCGCGGCTTCGTCGCCGGCGGCCGCCGCGGCCTCTTCCTCGTCGACCAGGCGCGCGCAATAGAGGTTCAGCGCCAGGCCGCCTTCGACATAGCTCTTCTGCGCCAGCAGCATGCGGCGGATATCGGCGTGCTCGACCAGCTTGACCTGCGGGCTGGCCGCATCCTTGCCGCCGGGACCGATCGCGCGGCCCTGCGGGCGGTTGCGCGCGTAGTCGAGCGCGTGCAGATAGCCGGTATAGCCCAGCATCACCGCGCCCAGGCCCACGCCGATGCGCGCCTCGTTCATCATGTGGAACATGCAGGCCAGGCCCTTGTGCGGCTCGCCCACCAGGTAGCCGATCGCGCCGGCCTTGCCGCCTGGCCGGTACTTCATGCCTTCGCCGAAGTTGAGCAGGCAGTTGGTGGTGCCGCGGTAGCCCATCTTGTGGTTCAGGCCGGCCAGCACCACGTCGTTGTGCTCGCCCAGCGAGCCGTCTTCGTTGACCAGGTACTTGGGCACGATGAAGAGCGAGATGCCCTTCACGCCCGGGATCAGCTTGCCGTCCGGGCCGGGGATCTTGGCCAGCACCAGGTGGACGATATTGTCCGACAGCTCGTGCTCGCCGGCGGAGATCCACATCTTGTTGCCGCGCAGCCGGTATTGCGCGCCCAGCGGCGATTCGCCCTCGTTCTCGGCGCGCGTGGTGATGTCCGACAGCGACGAGCCCGCCTGCGGCTCGGACAGGCACATGGTGCCGAAGAAGCGCCCTTCCATCTCCGGCTTGACGAAGGTCTCGATTTGCGCCGGCGTGCCGTGCGTCAGCAGCAGGTTGGCGTTGCCGATGGTCAGGAACGGGTAGGAGCTGGTGCCGACGTTGGCACCCTTGAAGTAGGCGAAGCCGGCCTTCTCGACCACCACCGGCAGCTGCATGCCGCCAAGTTCATAGTCCTGGCCGGCGGCCATCAGTCCGGCCTCGCAGAAGGCCTTCAGCGCGGTGCTGACCTCGGGGATGATGCTGACGGTCTCGCCATCGAAATGCGGCTCTTGCTGGTCGTTCTTCTTGTTGTGCGGCGCGAACAGGTCGGTGGCGATCTTCTCGCAGGTGTCCAGCGCGGCATCGAAGGTCTCGCGCGAGTGGTCGGCATAGCGCGGGATGCGCGTGAGCTCGTCGACCTTGAGCCATTCGTACAGCACGAAATTCAGGTCGCGGCGGGAAAGGATCATCGACATGGTGTCTCCATGCGGCGCACTGCGTGGCGCGCCGTGAATTCTTGTTGCCTTCTTTTGCGAACCGCCCGGGCTTTGAATCGCACCGCATGGGTGCTCCCGCTCCCGCTTGCGGGAGAGGGTTGGGGTGAGGGCCGGACGGTACTACGAAGTACAGGCCGGCGGTATGCCACCGCCTGCCCTCACCCCCTGCCCCTCTCCCGCAAGCGGGAGAGGGGAGCAAACCGGCAGCGTGCCGGCCTTGCCGGCAATTACAGGACTTCGAACAGCCCCGCCGCGCCCTGGCCACCGCCGATGCACATGGTCACCACCACGTACTTCACACCGCGGCGCTTGCCTTCGATCAGCGCATGGCCGACCAGGCGCGCGCCCGACACACCGTAGGGGTGGCCCACGGCGATGGCGCCGCCGTTGACGTTCAGGCGGTCCATCGGGATGCCCAGCGTATCGGCGCAGTACAGCACCTGCACGGCGAAGGCTTCGTTCAACTCCCACAGGCCGATGTCGTCGACCTTCAGGCCGGCCTTCTTCAGCAGCTTGGGCACGGCAAAGACGGGACCGATGCCCATCTCGTCCGGCTCGCAACCCGCGACGGCGAAGCCGCGGAACACGCCCAGCGGCTGCAGGCCGCGGGCCTCGGCCACGCGCGCATTCATCACCACCGCTGCCGAAGCGCCGTCCGAGAACTGCGAGGCATTGCCGGCGGTGATCACGCCACCCGGCACGGCGCTGCGGATCTTGGCCACGCCTTCCAGCGTGGTATCGGCGCGGATGCCTTCGTCGGCGGAGATGGTGACTTCCTTCGTCACCAGCTGGCCGGTCGACTTGTCGGCCACGCCCGCCAGCACCGTCATCGGCACGATCTCGTCCTTGAACTTGCCGGCTTCCTGCCCGGCGGCGGCGCGTTGCTGGCTGCGCACGCCGTACTCGTCCTGGCGCTCCTTCGAGATGTTGTAGCGCTTGGCCACGTTCTCGGCGGTCTGCAGCATGTTCCAGTAGATTTCCGGCTTGTTCTTCAGCAGCCAGCTTTCCTGGACCATATGGCGGTTCATTTCCTGCTGCACGCACGAGATGCTTTCCACGCCGCCGGCGACGAAGATGTCGCCCTCATCGGCGATCACGCGCTGCGCGGCCATGGCGATGGTCTGCAGGCCGGACGAGCAGAAGCGGTTGACGGTGGCACCGGGCACGGTGACCGGGCAGCCGGCGCGCAGTGCGATCTGGCGCGCGATGTTGGCGCCGGTGGCACCTTCCGGGTTGGCGCAGCCCATCAGCACGTCTTCCACTTCGGCGGCCTCGATCTTGGCGCGGGCAATGGCGTGCTGGACGGCATGGCCACCCAGCGTGGCGCCGTGGGTCATGTTGAAGGCGCCCTTCCAGCTCTTGGCCAGCGGGGTCCGCGCGGTGGATACGATGACTGCTTCGTTCATGTCTTGCTCCTCGGAATCTCTTGTGTCGTTCAGTTCGGTGGTTCGGTTCAGCCCTGGCCCTTGAGCAGTTCAGCGGACGTGACGCGCGCAACGCCGGCGGCGCCGAGGTCCTGCCATGCTTTGGCCAGCGACCCTTCCAGGTCGATGGCGCGGCAGGCATCCTCGATCACCGCGGCCGCGAAGCCCGCGGCGCGCGCATCGAGCGCGCTCCAGGCCACGCAGTAGTCCGTCGCCAGCCCGGCGCAGAACACGCGCTTGACGCCATGCTCGCGCAGGTAGCCGGCCAGCCCGGTGCGCGTGGTGCGGTCCGCCTCCAGGAAGGCGGAGTAGCTGTCCACATCGGCGTGATGGCCCTTGCGGATCACCAGCCGCGCATGCGGCACGTGCAGGCCCGCATGCAGCGCGGCGCCCGGCGTGTCCTGCACGCAGTGCACCGGCCACAGCACCTGCTCGCCATACGGCAGCGTCAGCGTCTGGAACGGCTGCGTGCCCGCATGGTTGGCCGCGAACGAGACGTGGCTGACGGGATGCCAGTCCTGCGTCAGCACCACGTGCCCGAACGCGCGCGCCAGCCGGTTGATGACGGGCACCACTTCATCGCCGTGGGGCACGGCAAGCGCGCCGCCCGGCATGAAGTCGTTCTGCACGTCGATCACCAGCAGGCAATCGTCCGGTCCGATGGTGGTGTTCATCTCAGCTCCAGGCTGAACCGTGTGGCGGTATTAACCGTTGAAGCCCTTGCCTTCGTCCGCCAGCTTCTGCAGCAGCGGCGCGACCTGCCAGGCTTCACCGTGGTAGCCCTTGGCGTAGCGCTTCATCGACAGCGCCACGTTGTACAGGCCGACCTGGTCCGCGTACAGCATCGGGCCGCCGCGGAACAGCGGGAAGCCGTAGCCGGTCAGGTACACCATGTCGATATCCGAGGCCTTGGAAGCAATGCCTTCTTCCAGGATCTTGGCGCCTTCGTTGACCAGCGCGAACACCAGGCGCTCGACGATCTCTTCGTCAGAGATCTTGCGGCGCGTGATACCCAGGTCCTTCGAATGCTGCACGATCATGTCGTTGACCTGCTGGTTCGGGTACGGCTTGCGGTCGCCCGCCTTGTAGTCGTACCAGCCCGCACCGGTCTTCTGGCCGAAGCGGCCCATCTCGCACAGCAGGTCGGCGGTCTTCGAATACTGGATGTCCGGCTTGTCCACCGCGCGGCGCTTGCGGATGGCCCAGCCGATGTCGTTGCCGGCCAGGTCGCCCATGCGGAACGGGCCCATGGCAAAGCCGAACTTCTCGATGGCCTTGTCGACCTGTTCCGGCAGCGCGCCTTCGTCCAGCAGGTAGCCGGCCTGGCGGCTGTACTGCTCGATCATGCGGTTGCCGATAAAGCCGTCGCACACGCCCGACACCACCGCGGTCTTCTTGATCTTCTTGCCGATCTGCATGACCGTGGCCAGCACGTCCTTGCCGGTCTTCTCGCCGCGCACCACTTCCAGCAGCTTCATCACGTTGGCCGGGCTGAAGAAGTGCATGCCGACCACGTCCTGCGGACGCTTGGTGAACGAGGCGATCTTGTTGACGTCCAGCGTGGAGGTGTTCGAGGCCAGGATCGCGCCTTGCTTGGCGACTTCATCCAGCTTCTTGAACACGGTCTCCTTGACGCCCATTTCCTCGAACACGGCCTCGATGATCAGGTCGGCGTCCTTGAGGTCGTCATAGGACAGCGTGGTGCTCAGCAGGCCCATGCGCTGCTCGACCTTCTCTTGCGTGAGCTTGCCCTTCTTGGCGCTGTTCTCGTAGTTCTTGCGGATCGTGGCCACGCCACGGTCCAGCGCTTCCTGCTTGGTTTCCAGCATGGTGACCGGGATGCCCGCGTTCAGGAAGTTCATGCTGATGCCGCCACCCATGGTGCCGGCGCCGATCACGGCAACCTTCTCGATCTTGCGAGTCGGCGTGCCTTCGGGCACGTCGGGGATCTTGCTGGCGGCACGCTCGCCAAAGAAGGCGTGGCGCAGCGCGCGCGATTCCGGCGTGGTCACCAGGAACAGGAAGCCCTCGCGCTCTTCCTTGAGACCTTGCTCGAACGGCTTGAGCGAGCCGGCCACCGCTTCCAGGCACTTCAGCGGCGCCGGGAAGTTCTTGGCCATCGCGGCCACGGTGTTGCGGGCAAAGCCCAGGTAGCCTTCGGGGTTCTCGTGGCGCACCTTCAGGTCGCGCACCTTGGGGTGCGGGCCGGTGGCGGCGCCGACGTTCTGCGCGAACTTGACCGCCGCGGGCAGCACGTCACCGTCGACGATCTCGTCGAACAGCTTGGTGCCGGCGAACTTCTCGGACAGCACCGGGGTGCCCGACACGATCATGTTGGCCGCGGCCTCCAGGCCGATCACGCGCGGCAGGCGCTGCGTGCCGCCGGCGCCGGGCAGCAGGCCCAGCTTCACTTCCGGCAGCGCGATCTGGGCGCCCTTGGACGCCACGCGGTAGTTGCAGCCCAGCGCCAGTTCCAGGCCGCCACCCATGGCGACCGAGTGCACGGCGGCCACCACCGGCTTGGACGAGCCTTCCAGCACGCGGATCACCGAGTGCAGCGTCGGCTCCTGCATGGCCTTGGGCGTATTGAATTCACGGATGTCGGCGCCGCCCGAGAAAGCCTTGCCAGCGCCGGTGATGACGATGGCCTTGACGGCGGCATCGTCCAGCGCACGGGTCATGCCTTCGACGATGCCAAGCCGGGTGCTGTGACCCAGGCCGTTGACAGGGGGATTGTCGAGCGTGATGACGGCTACGCCGTCCTGAACCTGATACTGCGCTGTCATGCTGGTTCCTTTGGTGTCAAAAATTGTCTCGGGATTCGAATTCTCGAATGCATTTTTTACTGCACGGCGCGGCCAGCGGCGGCCGGCGACTGCTGCGGGAGGTGACCGTCATGGGCGGGTAAACCCTCCGCCCGACCTGCCGCTTTCCCGCGTCCCGCAACGCCTTCCGGCGCTTGGGCGAAACAAGCATACACAAAATAGCACGGTCGTTCAATTTCAATTTTCGGACTTTTCCGGCGACATGCGCGGCGCGAATGCCGCCCCTGATCGCGATGCATGGCGGGAACGCTAAACCCAACGCCAAATCGCCCTGCCATGCCGGATAGAGCACTTGCCGAGTGCGACTGAGTGCCACCTCTAAACCAGTATCGGACTTTATTTGACCGACACGGACAAATCGCGCGGGCCGACACGGTAGACTCGCGGCTTTTCGTTTTTTGCCGCCCGGGTTCCACAAGGTGCCGGATCGGCGGAAGGTCCAGCGATCCTGATGTCTTCCCCCTCACATTCCCACGCTCACGAGCACCAGCACCCGGTGGTTGAGCACGACCACCTCAAGCGCAAGCTCAAGGCCCGCCACCTGACCATGATTGCCATCGGCGGCGCGGTCGGCACCGGGCTGTTCGTGGCCTCGGGCGCCTCGATCGCGCAGGCCGGCCCCGGCGGCGCGCTGCTGATGTATATGCTGCTCGGCCTGATGGTCTATTGCCTGATGACCAGCCTGGGCGAGCTGGCGGTGCATATGCCGGTGGCCGGCTCCTTTGTCACCTACAGCGCGCTCTACGTCGACGAAGGCTTCGGCTTCGCGCTGGGCTGGAACTACTGGTTCAGCCTGGCGGTGACCATCGCCGTGGAACTGACCGCGGCGCAGCTGGTGATGCAGTACTGGTTCCCCGAAATGCCCGGCGTGGTCTGGAGCGCCGCGTTCCTGCTGCTGATGTTCGGGCTCAATGCGTTCTCGGTGCGCGGCTTCGGCGAGGCCGAGTACTGGTTCGCGCTGATCAAGGTGGTGACCGTGATCGTGTTCCTGGGCGTGGGCCTGTTGATGATCTTCGGCATCATGAAGGGTGGCCCGCAGTCGGGCTGGCACAACTTCACCATGGGCGACGCGCCCTTTGTCGGCGGCATCCCGGCCATGATCGGCGTGGCGATGATCGCGGGCTTCTCCTTCCAGGGCACGGAAACGGTGGGCGTGGCCGCCGGCGAAGCGGAGAACCCGGCCAGGACCATCCCGCGCGCGATCCGGCAGACCTTCTGGCGCATCCTGCTGTTCTATGTAATCGCGATCCTGATCATCGGGGTGCTGATTCCCTATACCGATCCCAGCCTGCTGCGCAACGACGTCACCGACGTGGGCGTGAGCCCGTTTGCGCTGGTGTTCCGCCACGCCGGCCTGGCCTTTGCCGCGGGGCTGATGAACGCGGTGGTGCTGACCGCGCTGCTCTCGGCCGGCACCTCCAGCATGTATGTGTCGACCCGGATCCTCTACGGCCTGGCCGTCAGCGGCCGCGCGCCGCGCGCGTTCGGCAAGCTGACCGCGAGCGGCGTGCCGTTCAATGCGCTGCTGGCCACCACCGCCGTGGGCGCGCTGTGTTTCTTCAGTTCGCTGTTCGGGGACAAGGCGGTCTACCTGTGGCTGCTCAACACTTCGGCCATGACCGGCTTCTTTGCCTGGCTGGGCATTGCCATCAGCCACTATCGCTTCCGTCGCGGGCTGGTGCACCAGGGCTATGACGTGAGCATGCTGGCGTACCGCTCGCCGCTCTATCCCTTCGGCCCCATCTTTACCGTGGTGCTGTGCGTGGTGATCGTGGCCGGGCAGAACTACCAGGCGTTTGCGGATATTCCGAACCGGTGGCCGGAGATCGTGGCGACCTATATCGGCGTGCCGGCGTTCCTGGCGCTGTGGTGGGGGTACCGGGCCGTGAAGAAGTCGCGGCTGATTGATTACGAGGATATGCCGTTTGACTTGCCGAAGCCGCAGGTTCGCTCCCCTCTCCCGCTTGCGGGAGAGGGGCAGGGGGTGAGGGCAGGCGCTGGCATACCACCGGAATGACTTCGCAGGGGTGCTCCGCCCTACCGGCGCAAATCCATGATGAGCGCCGGATCAGACCTCCAGCCACTCCTTTCTCACCTGCGAGTTGGCCTTCAGCTCCGCGGGCGTGCCTTCGAACACGATGTGCCCGTGCCCCATCACGTAGACGCGCTGGGAAATGTCCAGCGCGATCGCCAGCTTCTGCTCGATCAGCAGCACGGAAATACCCCGCTCCTTCAGCGTCTTCAGGTAGTCCCCGACCAAGGCCACGATCATCGGCGCCAGCCCTTCGGTCGGTTCGTCGATCAGCACCAGGTCGGGGTCGCCCATCAGCGTGCGGCACAGCGTCAGCATCTGCTGCTCGCCGCCGGAGAGCACGCCGGCCGAGGTGTTCTCGCGCTCCTTCAGCCGCGGGAACATGTTGAACATGTCCTCGACGGTCCAGCGCGGCCTGGCCTGCCGTGGGTTGCGCTTCTCGCCCAGCAGCAAATTCTGCCGCACCGTCAGGGTCGGAAAGATGTCGCGGTTCTCCGGCACATAGCCAATCCCGAGGTGCGCGATTTCGAAGGTACGCCGGCCCAGGATCTCCTCGTCGCGAAACCGCACCGAGCCCTCGGCCTTGACCATGCCGAGGATGGCCTTGGCCATGGTCGAGCGCCCCACCCCGTTGCGCCCCAGCAGCGCGACGATCTCGCCTTCGTCGATATGCGCGTCCACGCCGTGGAGGATATGGCTCTTGCCGTAGTAGGCGTGCAGGCCCTGGACGTTCAGCATGCGCTTGCCCATCAGTGCGCTCCTTCGGTGGCGTCTTCGTCGAGGGTGGTGCCCAGGTAAGCCTCCTTGACCTTGCGGTTGTTGCGGATGGCCTGCGGGGTGTCCGTGGCGATCACTTCGCCGTAGACCAGCACAGAGATGCGGTCGGCCAGGCCGAACACCACGCTCATGTCGTGCTCCACCATCACCAGGGTCTTGCCGACGGTGACCTTGCGGATCAGTTCGACCGCGTGATCGGACTCGGAGCGGCTCATGCCCGCGGTGGGCTCGTCCAGCAGGATCACCTCGGCGCCGCCGGCGATGGTGATGCCAATCTCCAGCGCACGCTGCTCGGCATAGGTCAGCAGGCCCGCCTGGCTATCGCGGCGGTGCTGCATGCCAATCAGCTCCAGCACCTCCTCCGCGCGCTCGCGCGTGTCGCGCAGGCCCTTGAGCCGGTGCCAGAACGAATACTTGTAGCCGAGCGACCACAGCACCGCGCAGCGCAGGTTCTCGAACACCGACAGCCGATGGAAGATGTTGGTGATCTGGAAGCTGCGCGACAGCCCCATGCGGTTGATCACGAAGGGCTGCAGCCCGCCGATCTCCGCGCCGTTCAGGCGCACCGTGCCGCTGGTCGGCGCAAAGCGCCCCGAGATCAGGTTGAAGGTGGTCGACTTGCCCGCCCCGTTCGGCCCGATCAGCGCATGGCGCTCACCCTTCGGGATGCTCAGGTTCACGCCGCGGATGATCTCCGTCTGGCCGAACTTCTTGCGTACATCGGTCAGTTCCAGTGCCGCTGTCATGCCCTGCCTCCTGCGATTTCCATCTGTACCTTGTCCCACGCGCTGCGCACCCGCGCCGCCGCCAGGCGCCAGGCGAACAGCCCAGCCGCCCACAGCACGGCCGCCACCAGCCATGGCGTCCAGGTTGCGGCATCGAAGCCGACGCCGAACAGCGACATCGCGGTGCCGTTGGCGCTGTCGACCTGCACCTTGTAGACCAGCTCGACCGTCAGGATCATGGCCAGCAGCAGCACCACGCCGGCGCCGCCGGCACGCGCATAGGACGGCAGCATGCGGCCCAGCTTGCCCTTGCCCAGCAGCGGCATCTGCATCAGCAGCAGGCTGGCCAGCCCGCCCGGCACGAACATCACCATCAGCACGAAGAACAGGCCCAGGTACAGCAGCCAGGCCTTGGTCAGGTCCGACAGCGCCACCGCGAACAGCACGAACACCACCGCGCCGATGATGGGCCCGAAGAACACGCCCGCGCCGCCGATGAACACCGCCAGCAGCACGCCGCCGGAGCGCACCGCGCTGACATTCTCGGCCGAGACGATCTCGAAGTTGATGGCGCCCAGGGCTCCGGCGATACCGGCGAAGAATGCTGACAGGATCAGCACCAGGTAGCGCACGCGCTGGGTGTTGTAGCCGATGAACTCGACCCGCTCGGGGTTGTCGCGCACGGCGTTGGCGATGCGGCCCAGCGGCGTCTGCGTCCAGGCGTACATCGCCACCATCGACAGCAGGCACCACGCCGCGATCAGGTAGTACACCTGGCGCCCCGGCCCGAAGGTGATGCCCAGGAACGGGTCACCGACCACGCGGTTGGTGGAGATGCCACCCTCGCCGCCGAAGAACTCCGGGAACATCAGCGAGCTGGCGAACACCATCTCGCCGATGCCCATGGTGATCATGGCAAAGGTGGTGCCGGACTTCTTGGTGGTGACGTAGCCGAAGATCACGCCGAAGAAGGCGCCCGCCAGGCCGCCCACCAGCGGCAGCATCGACACCGGCAGCCAGACCTTGCCCGCCCCGATCATATTCAGCACATGCACGGCGATAAACGCGCCCAGGCCGGAGTAGACCGCGTGGCCGAACGACAGCATGCCGGTCTGCCCGAGCAGCATGTTGTACGACAGCGCGAAAATGATCATGATGCCCATCTGCGACATCAGCGTGATGGCGAAGCCCCCGGTGAAGACCAGCGGCAGCACCAGCATGACCAGCACGGTCAGGCTCCAGATGATCCAGCGCGCCAGGTTCAGCGGGCTGTAGCGCAGGGTGCGGCCGGTCACCACCGGCTCGCGGCGTTGTTGCATCGCTTGCTCCATGGTCTCAGCTCTCCCGGGTTCCCATCAGTCCACGCGGGCGGAAGATCAGCATCACCACCAGCAACAGGTACGGCAGCACCGGCGCCACCTGGGCCACCGTGAGCTTCCACAAGGAATAGAACGGCGTGGCCTCGCTGACGGCCAGCCCCAGGCTGGTCATCAGGCCCGCCAGCGAGGCGTCGATGGTGACCGCGAAGGTCTGCAGCACGCCGATCAGGATCGACGCAATGAAGGCGCCCACCAGCGATCCCATGCCGCCCACCACCGCCACCACGAACACGATCGACCCGACCGCCGCGGCCATCGACGGCTCGGTGACAAAGGCATTGCCCCCGATCACCCCCGCCAGCCCGGCCAGCGCGGCGCCGCCGCCAAACACCATCATGAACACGCGCGGCACGTTGTGGCCCAGCGCCTCGACCATTTCCGGATGCGTCAGCGCGGCCTGGATCACCAGCCCGATGCGGGTACGCGTCAGCACCAGGTAGATCGCCACCAGCATGCCCAGCGACACCAGCATCATGAAGGCGCGGTACTTGGGGAAGGACGAGGTGAACACCGTGAACAGCGGCCCGTCCAGCTCCGCGGGAATCCGGTACGGCACCGCCGCCAGGCCCCACACCAGCTTGACGCCCTCTTCCATCAGGTAGGCCAGGCCGAAGGTGAACAGCAGCTCGGCCACGTGGCCGTATTTGTGCACCGTGCGCAGGCCGAAGCGCTCCACCAGCGCGCCCGCGCCCGCCACCAGCAGCGGCGCGAAGATCAGCGCCGGCCAGAACCCGACCTTGCTGGCGATGGTGTAGGCAAAGTAGGCGCCCAGCATGTAGAAGCTGGCGTGGGCGAAATTGAGCACGCCCATCATGCTGAAGATCAGCGTAAGGCCCGATGACAGCATGAACAGCAGCAGCCCGTAGCTGATGCCGTTCAGCAGTGAGATGACGAAGAATTCCACAGCGTGTCCTTCAAGCTGGCGCCGCCATGCGGGGGCATGCCGGCATCCGTCCGGTTGGATTGAGGGTGAGCGTCCCCCTCCGGGGGGCGGATGCCCGCCCCGGACGCTCCCCGGTATCGACCGAAAAAGACCGAAAGTATGCAGGATCGGGCGGCCACTTTGTCAGCGTGGCCGGCCCGTCACGGACAGGATCAGCCCGGCCGCTTCATCTGGCAGGAAGTCGGCTGGGCCGACACGTACTGGTCCATCAGCGCGTTGGTCCTCCAGCCGTAGCCGGTGTTTTCCTGGTCGTACTTGATTTCCTTGCCATCCACCTTGGTCCAGGTGGCGACCACCAGCGACTGCTGCGCCTGGTGATCCGAGTTGCGCATCTCCACCGTGCCGTTCATGCTGTCGACCTTGATCCCCTCGAGCGCCTTGGCGACCTTGATCGGATCGGTCGATCCGGTGTCCTTGAAGGCCTTGGCCAGCATGGCAATGCCGGTGTAGGAGGCCATCACGTAGAAGTCATCGTTGTACTTCTTCTTGAAGCCCTCGATGACATCCGCCCCCTTGAACCCCTTGTTGTTGGGGTTGTAGTAGCCGACATACTTGACGTGCTCTGCGCCGGTGGCGCCCATCGCCGTGGGCACGCCGGTGGTGCCGGCGTAGTAGGTGTAGTAGTTGGTGGTCAGGCCGGCATCCTTGCCCGCCTTGATCAGCAGCGCCAGGTCGCTGCCCCAGTTGCCGGTGATCACGGTATCGGCGCCAGAGGCCTTGATCTTGGCCGCGTACGGGGCAAAGTCCTTGACCTGCGCCAGCGGGTGCAGGTCTTCACCGACGATCTGGATATCCGGGCGCTTGCGCTTCAGGTAGTCCTTGGCCGCGCGCGCCACCTGGTGGCCGAACGAGTAGTTCTGGTTGATCAGGTAGACCTTCTTGACGTTCGGGTCCTTGGCCAGGAAGGTGGTCAGCGCCTCCATCTTCATGTCCGAGTTGGCGTCGAGCCGGAAATGCCAGTAGTTGCATTTGGCATTGGTCATGTCCGGGTCCACCGCGGCGTAGTTCAGGTAGACGATCTCCTTGCCCGGATTGCGCTCGTTGTGCTTGGCCACCGCATCCTGCAGCGCCAGCCCGACCGACGAGCCGTTGCCCTGCACGATATAGCGGATGTTCTGGTCGACCGCCTGCTTGAGGATGGTCAGGCTTTCCTGCGGCGACAGCTTGTTGTCGAAACCCACCACCTCGAACTTGTGCGCGCCGGCCCAGTTCTTCTGGTTGGCGATGTCGGCGACATACTGCCAGCTCTTGAGCTGGTTCTGCCCAACGGGAGCCATCAGCCCCGATAGCGGGTCAATGAAGGCGATCTTCACCGTATCCGCGAGTGCGGTACCTGAAACCAGCGCAGAACCCAGTGCGGCAAACACGGCCACACCGGCCACCAGCGGACGCAATTTGGTCATACCTGTCTCCTTCACTCTTGTCGTTGGCTTGTCGTCGTATTTGGCTGGCTGCGCGGCGTCCTCCATGCCACGCCCTGCAGCCGGCCCCCGGACACGCCATGCCGCAAGCAGGCATGGCGCACCGGAAAGCGCGTGCCGGCGTCAGGCGGTCGGCAGCTTGTAGTCCTTGAACTGCTCGCGCAGCTTGAGCTTCTGCATCTTGCCGGTGGCGGTCAGCGGGATCTCGGTGACGAAGGCCACGTCGTCCGGGATCCACCACTTGGCGACCTTGCCCTCGAAGAACTGCAGCAGTTCTTCACGGGTGACTTCGACGCCGGGCTTCTTCACCACCACCAGCAGCGGGCGTTCGTCCCACTTGGGGTGGTAGGCCGAGATGCAGGCCGCCATATGCACCGCGGGGTGCGCGGCGGCGACGTTCTCGATATCGATCGACGAGATCCATTCGCCGCCGGACTTGATCACGTCCTTGCTGCGGTCGGTGATCTGCATGAAGCCATCGGCGTCGATGGTGGCAACGTCGCCGGTCGGGAACCAGCCGTCGGCCAGCGGGTTGGCATCGTTGCGGAAGTAGCGGTCGATGATCCACGGCCCGCGCACCATCAGGTCGCCGAAGGCCTTGCCGTCCCACGGCAGCTCGTTGCCGTCGCCATCGACGATCTTCATGTCGACGCCGAAGATCACGCGGCCCTGCTTCTCCTGGATCTTGTGGCGGTCGGCGTCGGACAGGTCCTGGTGCTTGGCCAGCAGCTTGCACGACGTGCCCAGCGGCGACATCTCGGTCATGCCCCAGGCGTGGATCACCTCGACGCCCAGCGCCTCGAGCGCGCGGATCATCGCCGGCGGCGCGGCCGAGCCGCCGATCACGGTGCGGTGGAAGGTGGAGAACTTGAGCTTGTTCGATTGCACGTGCTGGATCAGGCCAAGCCACACCGTCGGCACGCCAGCGGAGAAGGTGACCTTCTCTTGCTCGAACAGCTCATAGATCGAGGCCCCGCCCAGCTTGGCACCGGGCAGCACCAGCTTGGCGCCGACCAGCGGCACCGAGTACGGCAGGCCCCAGGCATTGACGTGGAACATCGGCACCACGGGCAGGATCACGTCGCTGGCGGAACAGCCCAGCGCGTCCGGCATGGCCGACGCATACGAGTGCAGCACCGTCGAGCGGTGCGAATACAGCGCGCCCTTTGGGTTGCCGGTGGTGCCCGACGTATAACACAGGCTCGACGCCTGGTTCTCGTCGAACTGCGGCCATTCGTAGTTGCCGTCCTGCGCGTCGACCAGCTCCTCGTAGCACAGCAGCGGCACCTTGGATTCGGCCGGCATATGCGCGCGGTCGGTCATCGCCACCCAGCCCTTGACGTTGGGGCAATGCGGCGCAACGCCTTCCACCAGCGGCAGGAAGGTCAGGTCGAAGAAGATATAGCCGTCTTCCGCGTGGTTGACGATATAGGCAATCTGCTCGGGGAACAGGCGCGGGTTGATGGTATGGCAGACGGCGCCCATGCCGGACACGCCGTAGTAAATCTCCAGGTGGCGGTAGCCGTTCCAGGCCAGCGTGCCGACGCGCTCGCCCTGCTTCACGCCCAGTGCGCCGAGCGCCTGCGCCAGCTTGCGGGCGCGCAGTTCGCAATCGCGGTACGTATAGCGATGCAGGTCGCCCTCCGTGCGCCGCGAGACGATCTCGGTGCTGCCGTAGTAACGCGCGGCGTGTTTGATGATGGAGGAAATGAGCAGCGGCGCGCTCATCATTTGACCCATCAATGCCATGAACCTGCCTCCTGAATGTCTTGTGTAATCCGCCTGAAAACGAACAACCGTACTATTTTTTGGCGGTCGTTTCCATGCACCAAATCGGCATCCGGCCGATCTCGTTGTGCACTGCCGTACTGTCGTTGCGTATTGCCGTCGGGGTTGCCGTCGGTATTGCCATCGAATTCGGGGCCGCAATTCTGCGAAAAGCCCATGCACCGGATTCATGTGCGCACTGAAAGAGAAAAATAACCGTGCGGTGCATGGCGGCATTCACTCGGTCGAGCGGTCGAGTGCCGTTGAGGACGTACAATACTGCGTGGCATGTTGCACCTCAACATGTCGTTTTCCCTAGCCACCATCGCATTTTCGTGCGCCCGGCATGCCGCGCTGCACCGCCTTTTACGCGGTTCGCCGCACATCGACGAACGCACGGAATTCGCACCGCCCCTTGCGCCCCGAGGCGCCCCTACGCGATGCCAGACACGCCCCAGTCACAAGCTCCGCAGCCCTCCGACGCAGCCACGCCGGCCACGCTGTCCGTGCCCTTTCGCACCGCGCCCGGCTTCGCCGAACTCGGCATGCAGTTCTTTACGCGCCTGCGTCCCACGCCGCTGCCGTCACCCTACCTGGTGGGGGTGGCGCCGGCCGCGGCGGCCCTGCTCGGATGGGAGGCCAACATCGGCAGCCGCGAGGACTTTATCGAGACCTTTGTCGGCAACCAGGTGCCGGACTGGGCCGACCCGCTCGCCAGTGTGTATTCCGGGCACCAGTTCGGGGTGTGGGCCGGCCAGCTCGGCGATGGCCGTGCCATCCGCCTGGCGCAGGCCGAGACCGCCACCGGTCCGTGGGAAATCCAGCTCAAGGGCGCGGGCCTGACGCCCTACTCGCGCATGGCCGATGGCCGCGCGGTGCTGCGCTCGTCGATCCGTGAGTACCTCTGCTCCGAAGCCATGGCCGCGCTGGGCATACCGACCACGCGCGCACTGTCGATCATGGGCTCGGACGCGCCGGTGCGGCGCGAGACCATCGAAACCGCCGCGGTGGTGACCAGGCTGTCGCCGACCTTTATCCGCTTCGGGCACTTCGAGCATTTCGCCGCGCACGACGACGTGGCCGCGCTGCGCAAGCTGGCGGATTTCGTCATCGACAACTTCATGCCCGCGTGCCGCGACGACGCCCAGCCCTACCAGGCGCTGCTGCGCGAGGTCTCGCTGCGCACCGCCGACCTGATCGCGCACTGGCAGGCGGTGGGCTTCTGCCATGGCGTGATGAACACCGACAATATGTCGATCCTGGGCCTGACCATCGACTACGGCCCATTTGGCTTCCTGGACGCATTCGACGCCAACCATATCTGCAACCACTCCGACACGCAGGGCCGCTACGCCTACAGCCAGCAGCCGCAGGTGGCGTTCTGGAACCTGCACTGCCTGGCCCAGGCGCTGCTGCCGCTGTGGCTGGGACCGGAGGATGCCGACAAGGAAGGCGCGCGCGACGCCGCCGTGGAAGCCGCGCGCGCGGCGCTGGACCCGTTCCGCGACCGCTATGCCGCGGCATTCTTCCGCCACTACCGCGCCAAGCTGGGCCTGCGCCCGCCCGCCGGCGGCGACGACAAGAGCGATGAGCCACTGCTGACCAGCCTGTTCCAGCTGCTGCACGGCCAGCGCGTGGACTACACGTTGTTCTGGCGCAAGCTGTGCGGCATTTCGTCCACCGATGCCTCGCGCGACGCGCCGGTGCGCGACCTGTTCCTGGATCGTGCCGCCTTTGACACGTGGGTGGCCGACTATCGCGTGCGCCTGCGCGCCGAGCAGTCGCACGATGCCGCGCGCGAACTGGAAATGCTGGCGGTCAACCCCAAATACGTGCTGCGCAACCACCTGGCCGAAACCGCGATCCGGCACGCCGGCGAGAAGGACTTCACCGAAGTGGACCGGCTGCTGGCAGTGCTGTCGCGCCCCTTCGACGAACAGCCGGAGGCAGAACACTACGCGGCGCTGCCGCCGGACTGGGCGTCCGGCCTGGAGGTCAGTTGCTCGTCGTGACGCCATGTGATCCGCGCCCTGCACGCCGGCGCCAGCCGGTGTAAGGTTCGCGCAGTTCGCACGACCAATGCCTTAACTGAGGAACCCATCCGAGGAAGCCCTGCGAGGACAAACCATGACCACCACCAAGACCGACGCCGAGTGGCGTGAACAACTCTCCGACATCGAATACCGCGTGACGCGCGAGGCCGCCACCGAGCGCCCATTCACCGGCCGCTACTGGGACCACTGGGACAACGGCATCTACCACTGCGTGGGCTGCGGCACGCCGCTGTTCGAATCCGCCACCAAGTTCGATGCCGGCTGCGGCTGGCCCAGCTATTTCCGCGCCATCAACGGCGAGGTGATTGCCGAGCACGTCGATCACAGCCACGGCATGACGCGGGTGGAGGTACGCTGCAAGGAATGCGGCAGCCATCTGGGCCATGTCTTCGAAGATGGCCCGGCCCCGACCGGCCTGCGCTATTGCATCAACTCGGCTGCGCTAAAATTCGATGATCGCGACCCGGCACAGCGTGCGGCGGATGATGCCCACGCCGCCGGCAGCGGCGACAAACCCCGGCGCGACCCGCAGCGCTGAACGCTCCGGCAAGGACGCCGGACACAACCTGGTACCGCATGAAATTCCTGTTCGACCTGTTCCCGGTCATCCTGTTTTTTGCCGCTTTCAAGCTGGCTGACATCTACACCGCCACCGCAGTGGCCATTGGCGCCACGGTGCTGCAGATCGGCTGGGTCTGGTTCCGCCACCGCAAGGTCGAGCCGATGCAGTGGGTCAGCCTGCTGATCATCGCGGTGTTCGGCGGCGCCACGCTGGTGCTGCACAACGAGACCTTCATCAAGTGGAAGCCGACCGTGCTCTACTGGATGTTCGCGGTAGCGCTGCTGGGCTCGGTGATCGGCTGGCGCAAGAACCTGATCCGCGCCATGATGGAAAAACAGGTGACCCTGCCCGACCCGGTGTGGGCGCGGCTGAACGCCGCCTGGGCCGGCTTCTTTGCCGCCATGGGCGTGCTGAACCTGTATGTGGCCTACCAGTTCTCGACCGAGACCTGGGTCAACTTCAAGCTGTTCGGCAGCATGGGGCTGATGCTGGTGTTCATCGTCGCCCAGAGTGTTTGGCTGTCGCGCCACATGCCCGAGAACAGCCAGGACTGACAGCCCCGCCCCCGCACCCCTGAAACGAAGGAAACCATTGATGGCAGCCGATCCCGCCACTATCGAGGCGATGCTGCGCGAAGCGCTCGCCCCCAGCCACCTGGCCGTGCGCGACGACAGCGCGCTGCACGCCGGACATGCCGGCGCCGCATCCGGCGGCGGACATTACGACGTGACAATCGTCAGCGAGCGCTTTACGGGTCACAGCCGGGTTGCGCGACACCGCATGGTGTATGATGCGCTGCGCGGTCTGTTCCCCGCGCAGATCCACGCACTTGCCGTGACTGCGTTCACCGACCAAGAGTACCAATCCCGCGCATCATCACGCGATTCTTCCAGCAACTCTCAGACCTGATTCCATGAAGACCACCGTCCTCTCGTTCAGCCTGGCGGCTGTGCTTGCTGCCGGCAGCCTGCCGGCCATCGCCCAGAATGCCGCCGTCGTGAATGGCAAGGCCATTTCATCGGCAAAGCTGGACAAGTTGATCGCCGGCACCGGCCAGCCCGACAACCCGGAGCTGCGCTCGCGCGCGCGCAACATGCTGATCGACCGCGAACTGCTCTCGCAGGAAGCCAACAAGCGCGGCCTGACCCAGCGCGACGACGTGCAGGAACAACTGGAACAGGCCCGCCTGAACGTGCTGGCCGGCGCAGTGTTCGAAGACTACGTGAAGACCCACGGCGCCAGCGACGCCGAGTTGCGCAAGCAGTACGACAAGATCAAGTCGCAGTTCGGCAACGGCAAGGAATACCACGCCCGCCATATCCTGGTGGAAAAGGAAGCCGACGCCAAGGCGATCATCATCAAGATCAAGGGCGGCGCCAAGTTCGAAGACATGGCCAAGGCCTCGTCCAAGGACCCGGGCTCCGCAGCCAACGGCGGCGACCTGGACTGGGCCAACAGCAGCAGCTACGTGCCTGAGTTCTCGGCAGCCATGACCGGCCTGAAGAAGGGTCAGCTGACCGATACGCCGGTCAAGACCCAGTTCGGCTGGCATATCATCGAACTGGTCGACGTGCGCGACGCCAAGATCCCGTCGTTCGAAGAGGTCAAGCCGCAGTTGACGCAGATGCTGATGGGGGACCAGAACTGGCAGCGCGAGCAGTTCCAGGCCATGATGAAGTCACTCAAGGACAAGGCCAAGATCCAGTAAGGCACGGTCCGGTCGCCCCCGCCGGTCCTGCAAGATTCAAGGATGCAGCGCGTGGAGTCGACTGGCCGTTACTGGCAACTCTGGCATCTCTCGTCCCGGGGCATGTGCTATTGCGCACTTGCCTGGGCGACCCTGGACGGCGCCGCCCCCGGCTGGCGCCAGCTCCACCCCTACCTGCCCCTGCGTGACCGTTACGCGCCCGAGAAGATCCTGCACGCCGTGGTGGCGTACAAGGAGGCTCGCGGCGAGATCAGGCCGCCTCCCGGTTTTGAATCGGGGCGCATGCTGACCTACGCGTATGCGTCATGGAGTTCACGCCTGCTCCCTCCGCTTGCCGGCTGAACCCTGCCTTCACTGGCGCAGGTCGTAGCGCCACCCCGTTTCATCGAGCTGCGTGATACTGTCGGCAACCAGTCCGACCAGCGCGTCCAGCATCTTGCTGCCCTTTTCCGCGCTGGCCCAGGTCGGGTCACCGGTGGCGCCGGTCGCCGAAACCTCGGCGATATCCCACATGATCTGTACGCGCTCGCCAATGCGGATGCTGTCTACCGGCATCTGCCGCATGGCCTTACCCAGGTCGCACAGGTCCGGACGCACCGCCATGGTGATCGAGGTTTCACCTTCGCCGCCGTGGCCCAGTCCATTCCACTCAGCGAAGAAGCCGTCGCCAAGCCGGCTGCCGATCACCGACCACCAGGCAGGCAGGAAGGCGAACACCACCTCCGGGTGGCGCTGCTTGACCTTGCGCTGGGCGATCTCGAGCGGCGCAATATTGCCGTCGTGCCCGTTCAGCACAAAGATGTGCCGGATATCGTAGGCAATCAGGCTCTCGAAGATGTCCTCGGCGAGCGCCGTCACCGTCTCGAGGCGCAGCGAGACCGCCATCGGGTTGGCGTTGTAGTGCATCGAGGTGCCGAACGGCACGCCGGGGACCACGATGGTCCGTTCAAGCCGTTGCGCCGCCAGCCGTGCCACTTCGGCGGGAACGAACAGGTCCGGCCCGAGCGGCAGGTGCCCGCCGTGGCTTTCGCAGCTGCCAAAAACGGTGATGGCGCTGTCTATGCCGCCAGCGGCAAACATGGCCTCCAGTTCGGCCGTGGAGAACTCGTTCAGCAAGACTTTCTTCATGATGCGTTCTCCGCCAGCGGCTGCGCTTTCGCGTTCAGGACCGGATGCAACAACAGGTACACCAGCACCGTGGCCAGCAGCGCCACCAGCCCGTTGGGCCAGTCGGGCAGCCAGCGGTTCAGCTCGAGGCCGAGCCCCAGTGCCATGCCGACCAGCGCGGCGCCGACACCGGCCCGGTTGAATGCAGGCTGCCGGTCGAGTTCGCGAACGTCATAGCGGCCTTTGTGCCGGATATAGAAATCCGCCAGCAGCGGGCCGGCCAGCGGCGGCGCCATGATGCCGAGGTAGTTGATGAACTGCGCGAAGAACATCTGGTAGAAGCCCAGCGCACCGAGCACGGTGCCAAGCAGCCCCGCCACCAGCACCAGCTGCCGCTTGCCGGCGCGGATCCCGCAGGAATGCAGCACCGGGCCGGTATAGAGCGCATTGCAGTAAAGTTCCGCGTCGTTGGTGGTCCACAGCGACAAGGTCCAGGTGAGCGCGCCCACCAGGGCCAGCAGGAAGCTCTTCTCCAGCATCCACGAGACGTAGTTGTATTCACCGACCGTGACGGTGCCGATATAGCCGACGATATTGAGCAGCGGGTTGGTCAGCCGGAAGCAGGCGGCCGAGCCCAGCCAGACCGCCCTGGCATTGCGGTTGAAGCGGAACAGGTCGACGCCCATGATGGCGCCGGCGATCCAGCTGCCGACCAGCATGGTCACGGCCGACGACAATGGCAGGCCGTCCTTCTGCGACGAGGCAGCGATAAAGCTGCCAAGCCCGCCGCCCTCGTCGACCATGCCGATGCCGACCAGCACCGCGATCAGCATGATGACGGGCGCCACCGGCACCGCCAGGCGCTCCAGCCCTTTCATGCCGGACATCGAGGTCGCGGTGAACAGCAGGCCGCAGGTCACGCATGCCAGGAACACTTCCAGCGTGATCGGCGCGATGTCGAATCCCAGGCGGGCCGGGTCAAGCACGGTGATGCCGCTCGGATTGCCGATGAACGCGCCCCAGATGTCGCCCACCATGCCGGTGATGGCGGAGAACCAGCCCAGCGTCAGCAGCCCCATCGCCAGCATCGGCAGGTTCATGCCCCTGGCACCGTAGGCATAGCGGCACAACAGCGCCAGGCTCAGGCCGGTGCGTTGCGCGATGATGCCCAGCAGTCCGGTCAGCACGAACAGGATGCCCATGCCGATGGCGATGGCCAGCAGGGCCATGGGGAAGGAAACACCCGCGCCGCCCGCCGGCCCGGCCAGCGTGCCACCGATGAACAGGCCAGTGGCAACGTAGCCAAACCCAACCCATACCATCACCTGCTTTCCAGGTCGGCCTGCGCGCATCGGGCGGGACCGGGGCGAACATATAGTCTGCATCGACTGCCGGGGACGACTGCACCTTCTGATTCATGATGGGATCTCCGAATCCACCGTTCCGTGTTCGAGCGACCCGGATGCAAGGGAACCAGCCCTGCATCCGATCGTGAGTCAGCGCGAGAGTAACAGTGCGAAAGCGGCAGGAAATGCGGAAGATTCCAAGATGCGTAGCGAAATGGCCGTCGCCATCCGGGCTTTGGCTGCTTGCATCGCCGAAAAACTAAAAAGCCACCGGCACTGCCGGTGGCTCTTGGTTGGGACGAAGGGCGCAGGCCCTGGGCTGCTGCTTACCCCACCCACTTCCGCGCATTGCGGAACATCCGCATCCACGGGCTGCCGCCGTCAGCAACCTGCTTCCACGCATCCGGCGCCCAGCTCATGGTCGCGGCACGGAACACGCGTTCCGGGTGCGGCATCAGCACGGTGAAGCGGCCATCGACGGTGGTCACCGAGGTAATGCCGTCAGGCGAGCCGTTCGGGTTGAGCGGATAGGTCTGCGTGACCGCACCGTAGTTGTCGACAAAGCGCAGCGCCACGTGGGCCTGGTCGATATTGCCCTGCTGCGAGAAGTCGGCAAAGCCTTCGCCGTGGGCGACAACGATCGGGATGCGGCTGCCTTCCATGCCGGCGAAGAAGATCGACGGCGAGGACTGCACTTCCACGGTCACGTAGCGCGCCTCGTATTGCTCCGACTGGTTGCGCGTGAATTGCGGCCAGGCGCCTGCGCCCGGGATGATCGGGGCCAGGTTGCTCATCATCTGGCAGCCGTTGCACACGCCCAGCGCAAAGGTGTCCTGGCGGTTGAAGAAGGCCGCGAACTGCTCGGCCATCTGCGCGTTGAACAGGATGGTCTTGGCCCAGCCCTCGCCCGCGCCCAGCACGTCGCCGTAGCTGAAGCCGCCGCAGGCAACGAAACCGCTGAAGTCGGCCAGGTTGGCACGGCCGGCGATCAGGTCGCTCATATGCACGTCGTGCGTGTCGAAGCCCGCGCGGTCCATGCTGTACGCCATCTCGATCTGCGAGTTGACGCCCTGCTCGCGCAGGATCGCCACGCGCGGACGGGCGCCGGTGGCGATGAACGGGGCGGCGATGTCTTCGGCCGCATCGAAGGTCAGCACCGGGCTGATGCCGGGGTCGGCGGCATCCAGCAGGCGGTCATATTCGCTGTCGGCGCAGGCCGGGTTGTCGCGCAGGCGCGCGATGCGCCAGCTGACTTCGCTCCAGTTGCGCTGCAGGTCGGTACGCGAGGCGCCGAAGACCTTCTTGGCATCGCGGTAGACCTCGATCTGGTCGGTCGCGTTGGGCTTGCCCACCACATGGCTGCAGGCCGACAAGCCGGCTTCGCGCAGCACGGCGAAGACCGTGTCGCGGTCTTCCATGCGCACCTGCACCACCGCACCCAGCTCTTCCGAGAACAGCGCGCGCAGGGTCTGGTCGTTGCGGCGCTCGGCAATCTGCTGCGCCCAGTTCTTGGCGTCGCCGTAGTCCTGCTCCTGCTGCGGGTCCAGCGCCAGCATGTCGACGTTTAGCGACACGCCGCAGTGGCCGGCAAAGGCCATTTCCGCCAGCGCAGCCATGAAGCCGCCGTCGGAACGGTCATGGTAGGCCAGCAGCTTGCCTTCGCGGTTCAGGCGCTGGACCACGTTGAAGAAGTTCTTCAGGTCTTCGGCATTGTCGACGTCCGGGGCGCTGTCGCCCACCTGCTGCATGACCTGCGCCAGGATGCTGCCAGCCATGCGGTTCTTGCCACGGCCCAGGTCGACGGCGATCAGCACGGTGTCGCCGGCGTCGGTGCGCAGTTGCGGCGTCAGCGTGCGGTTGACGTCGTCCACCGCGGCAAAGGCCGAGATGATCAGCGACACCGGCGCGACCACTTCCTTGTTGACGCCGTCGTCCTGCCACTTGGTGCGCATCGACAGCGAATCCTTGCCGACCGGGATGCTGATGCCCAGCGCCGGGCACAGTTCCATGCCGACGGCGTGCACGGTGTCATACAGCTTGGCGTCTTCACCTTCCACGCCGCAGGCCGCCATCCAGTTGGCCGACAGCTTGACCTTGCCCAGGTCCTTGACCGGCGCCGCCGCCAGGTTGGTCAGCGCCTCGCCGATCGCCATGCGGCCCGATGCCGGCGCGTTGATCACGGCCAGCGGGGTGCGCTCGCCCATGGTCATCGCCTCGCCGGCGTTGCCCTTGTAGTCGAGCGTGGTCACAGCTACGTCAGCCACCGGCACCTGCCACGGGCCGACCATCTGGTCACGCGCGTTCATGCCGCCCACTGTGCGGTCGCCAATGCTGATCAGGAACGACTTGCTGGCCACGGTCGGATGGCGCAGCACGTCGCGCACGGCCTGCTCCAGGCTGATGCCGGTCACGTCCACGGCCGGCAATGCCTCTTCCACGCGCTTGACGTCGCGGTGCATGCGCGGCGGCTTGCCCAGCAGCACGTCCATCGGCATGTCGACGGCGTAGTGCTCCTTGAGCGCGGCATCGACGCTGGCGTCGACCAGCTGCAGCTGCTTTTCTTCGGTGGCGATGCCGACCACGGCGAACGGCGAGCGCTCGCGCTGGCACATGGCCTGGAACTGCGGGAAGCTGTCCGGCGCGATCGCCAGCACATAGCGCTCCTGCGACTCGTTGCACCAGATCTCGGCCGGCGACAGGCCGGACTCTTCCAGGTGCACCTGGCGCAGGTCGAAGCGCGCGCCGCGGTCGGCGCCGTCCACCAGTTCAGGGAAGGCGTTGGAGATGCCGCCCGCGCCGACGTCATGGATCGACAGGATCGGGTTGGCGTCACCGAGCTGCCAGCACGCGTTGATCACTTCCTGCGCGCGGCGCTCCATTTCGGGGTTGCCGCGCTGGACCGAATCGAAGTCCAGGTCGGCGGTGTTGGTGCCGGTCGCCATCGAGCTGGCGGCGCCGCCGCCCATGCCGATGCGCATGCCCGGGCCACCCAGCTGGATCAGCAGCGTGCCGGCCGGCAGCGGGTTCTTGTGCGTGTGCCCGGCATCGATATTGCCGATGCCGCCCGCGATCATGATCGGCTTGTGGTAGCCGCGCACGGTGCCGCCCACGTTCTGCTCGTAGACGCGGAAGTAGCCGCCCAGGTTGGCGCGGCCGAATTCATTGTTGAAGGCGGCGCCGCCGAGCGGGCCATCGATCATGATCTGCAGCGGCGAGGCGATGCGGTCCGGCTTGCCGGTCACGCCGGGCTTGTCGTCCGGATTGCGGTGCGCCACCGGCTGGGCGGCGTCGCGGTCGTTTTCCCAGGATTCGACCGCTTCAGGCAGCATCAGGTTGGACACCGTGAACCCGGTCAGGCCGGCCTTGGGCTTGGCGCCGCGGCCGGTCGCGCCCTCGTCGCGGATTTCACCGCCGGCGCCGGTGGAGGCACCCGGGAACGGCGAGATCGCGGTCGGGTGGTTGTGCGTCTCCACCTTCATCAGCGTGTGGGTCAGCGCCTCGTGGCGGCCGTACTTGTGGTCGCCGCCGCGCGGGAACCAGCGCTCGGCAACGTCGCCTTCCATCACCGCGGAGTTGTCCGAATAGGCCACGATCGAGCCCTGCGGATTGAGCTGGTGCGTATTGCGGATCATCGCGAACAGCGACTTGTCCTGCTGCACGCCGTCGATGGTCCAGGTGGCGTTGAAGATCTTGTGGCGGCAGTGCTCGCTGTTGGCCTGCGCGAACATCATCAGCTCGACGTCGGTCGGGTTGCGCTCCAGCTTGGCATAGGCCTCGACCAGGTAGTCGATCTCGTCCTCGGACAGCGCCAGGCCCATCTCGACATTGGCCGCGGCCAGCGCGCTGCGCCCGCCCGAGATGTCGATAAAGCGCAGCGGCTTAGCCGGCAGTTCCTGGAACAAGCCGGCGGCATCGTCACGCGTGGCGACCACGGTCTCGGTCATGCGGTCGAACAGGTGCGCGGCGACGGCGGCGCGGGTGTCCGCGTCCAGCGTCTTGCGGCCGCGCAGCAGGCCCTTCTTGCAGACGACGGTGATTTCGATGCCGCGCTCGATGCGGTGGATATGCGTCAGGCCGCAGTTATGGGCGATGTCGGTAGCCTTGCTGGCCCACGGCGAGATCGTGCCGAAGCGCGGGATCACCACGAAGCGGTCGCCGTCGGACGGCTCGGCGAATGGCGCACCGTAGGTCAGCAGCGCCGCCACGCGGGACTGCTCTTCGGCCGACAGCGGCGTCTGTGCGTCAACAAAGTGCAGGAACTGGCCATGCACCGATTCAATATCGGCGTCGATCTGCCGCAGGGCGGTGAGCAGGCGTTGCTGACGGAAGGCGGAAAGCGCCAAAGCGCCGGGGAAGCACGAGAAATGCGCCATGATCGTAGCGGTCGGGAGGCGGTGAGGTAGGGGCTGCTGCTTAGCCGGCACCGCTGCATGGGGTGCCGACTGGCGGAAACCGCTATTGTACCTTGCCGGCACCCGGATTTTGCACTGCGACATCACGGCAAGGCCGTGTTAGGGCCTACCCTGATAATGCTTATGCGTCACTTTGACCAAATGGACGGCTCAGAGTGACGTCGCCGAGCGCGCGGCCTGCTCGTACAGGCCGGTCAGCACCCGCATCAGCCGGGCGAGTTCGCCGATCTCGGCATTTTCTTCGCTGCCTTCGGTGAAGTTGCTGGTCAGGCATTGTTCGCGGATCTCGCGGTAGCGCGCGCAGGCCTCGGTGCCGGCCGGGGTGGTCGAATAAGTGGCCTCCTTGCCGACCCGCTCCCCGCTCACCAGCCCCAGCCCCTGCAGCTTCTTCAATGCGTAGGTCACCAGGTGCGTGTCTTCCACGTTCAGCACGAAGCAGATATCGGCCAGCCGCTTGGGCCGCCCGCGATGGTTCACGTGATGTAGCACCAGCACGTCCAGGAAGGTCAGGTCGCGCACACCCGCCGCGCCCATGCAGCGCACCACCCAGCGGCTGTAGGCGTTGTAGGCGGTGTTCAGGCCGAACTCGAACTCGGACAGCTCGGGGCTGCGTACCGACACCAGGTGCGAGGACGACACGATATTGGACCCGGCCGCGCGCGACAGCGCGGTGGCCGGCCTTGCGTTACCGGCAACGGCAGGGGCATCGGCCACGGCGGCGGTGGTGTGCCCGCTCTCGGCTGGCTTGCGTGGCATGCGGGAGACTCCTTTCGATGGGGGCGGCGCTGACTAGCGGTGCTAGGTATAAGCCCCCGGCAATTTTAGCTTGACAGTTTATTGGCGAATTATGAGCATGAACACCTAATAAATACAGGTAAAGCATGAGGGAGGACGCCGGCCACGACTGGCTCCGCGCATGTGCACCGCGCCCTTCCCCGTGCTGGCAGGCGGCCGCCACCATGGCGGTGCCCGCCCCGCCCTCGCACCCCGTTTGCAGACCCCATGCCATCCATGCTTCCCGACCTCGACACCCTGAACACCCGCCTGCGCGACGGCGCCACCAGCCGTGCGCAGCTCATCGAGCAGGCGGCCACGCTTGCCGCCACGCCGGCTGCCGAGGCCGTGTTCCTGCACAGCACCTTCGAGGCCGCGGCCCAGGTCGCGCGCGCGGCCGATGCCGCCGGCCGCGCCGGCAAGGCGCTGCATCCGCTGACGGGGCTGCCGGTTTCGGTCAAGGACCTGTACGACGTGGCCGGCGAAGTCACCAGCGCGGCCTCGCTGGTGCGCAAGGATGCCGCGCCGGCCACGGCGGACGCCACCGTGGTCGCCCGCCTGCGCGCGGCAGGGGCAGCCCTGGTCGGGCGCACCAACATGACGGAGTTCGCGTTCTCGGGTGTGGGCATCAATCCCCACTACGGCACGCCGGTCAATCCGGCCGGCACGGATGGCGTGGAACGCATCCCGGGCGGCTCGTCGTCGGGTGCGGCCGTTTCGGTGGCGCTGGGGCTGGCGGTCGCGGCGCTTGGCAGCGACACCGGCGGTTCCATCCGCATCCCCGCGGCGCTGTGCGGCATCACCGGCTTCAAGCCCACCGCGCGGCGCGTGCCGCTGACCGGGGCCTTTCCGCTGTCGTACACGCTGGATACCGCCTGCGCGATGGCGCGCACGGTCAGCGACTGCATTGCCATGGACAGCGTGATTGCCGACAGCGCAGTGATCCCGCGCGTCACCAACCCCGCCGCCACGCGGCTGGCGATCCCGCGCCAGGTCCTGCTGGACGACCTCGACCCGGTGGTCGCACGCGCCTTCGACCGCGCCCTGGGCCGCCTGTCGGCAGCCGGCGTGCAGATCGAGCACGTCGACCTGCCGGAACTCGGCGAACTGGCCGGCCTGAACGCGCAAGGCGGCTTCAGTTCGGCCGAGGCCTACGCCATCCACCGCCATGTGCTGGCCACCCGGCGCGAGCTGTACGACCCGCGCGTGGCCTCGCGCATCGACCGCGGCGCCAATATCAGCGCCGCCGACTATATCGACCTGGGCCGCGCCCGGCTGGACTGGATCGCCCGCATGGAAGCGCGCCTGGCGCGCTTCGACGCCGTGGTCTGCCCGACCGTGCCAATGATCGCGCCCGAGATTGAGCCGCTGCGCACCGATGATGCGCAGTTCTTCCGCGTCAATGCCCTGCTGCTGCGCAATACCTCGGCCTTCAATTTCCTTGACGGCTGCTCGATCTCGATGCCCTGCCACGCGCCGGACGAGCTGCCCGTGGGCCTGATGCTGTCGCACGGCCCGATGCGCGATGCCGACCTGCTGGGCACGGCCCTTGCGTTGGAATGCATCGTGCAACCTTCACAGCGCGACGACTGAGCCTGCTGCCGCGCCGTTGATCTTGCGCCGACGTGCCCGCCAATGCGGGCGCGATCGGCACCAGGTAGTACGCAACCAGCAGTACAACCGCGCCCCCGCGCGCACACCAGGAGAGATCGAGATGCGAGTCAAGGCAATCGTTGCGGCCGGCCTGATGCTGGCCGCCGTGGCGGCACAGGCGGATACCAAATGGGACCTGCCTACCGGTTACCCGGTCAGCAACCTGCACACCGAGAACCTGCAGCAGATGGCCAGCGACGTGGACAAGGCCACCGGCGGCAAGCTCAAGATCGTGCTGCATCCCAACGGGTCGCTGCTCAAGGCCAATGAGATCAAGCGCGGCGTGCAGACCGGCCAGGTGCAGATGGGCGAAATCCTGATGTCGCTGCTGGCCAACGAGAACCCGGTGTTCGGCGTCGATGCGGTGCCGTTCCTCGCCACCAGCTACACCGATGCCTACAAGCTGTGGCAGGCGTCGCGCCCGGTCACCGAGAAGGTGCTCGACAAGCAGGGCCTGAAACTGCTGTACGCGGTAGCCTGGCCGCCGCAGGGCATCTACGCCAGCAAGCCGATCAATTCCGCCGCGGACATGAAGGGCCTGAAATGGCGCGCCTACAATCCCGCCACCTCGCGCATCGCCGAACTGGTGAGCGCGCAGCCAGTGACCATTCAGGCCGCCGACCTGGCGCAGGCGCTGGCCACGGGCACGGTCAACTCCTTCATGTCATCGGGCGCGACCGGGGTCGACACCAAGGTCTGGGAAAGCGTGAAGTACTTCTACACCGTCGACGCCTGGCTGCCCAAGAACATGCTGGTGGTCAGCAAGAAGGCCTTTGCCGCGCTGGACAAGCCGACCCAGGATGCGCTGCTCAAGGCCGTGGCCGATGCCGAGAAGCGCGGCTGGCAGGTCTCGGAGCAAAAGACCAAGGAGTACCTGGCCACCCTGTCGCGCAACGGCATGACGGTGCAGCCGCCTTCGCCGCAGCTCAAGGCCGACATGCAGAAGGTGGGCAAGGTCATGGTGGATGACTGGGCCAAGGGCGCGGGCGAGGACGGCAAGGCCATTCTGGACGCGTACCGGAAGTAAGGCCGCTGCCACCAGCGTTGCTCATTTACAAGGCAATCGTCATTTCCGCGCAGGCAGGAATGACGTTGCTTCACGCGTTCTGCCTCTCCTACCGCCGCCCATCATGCCAACTCCTACCCTCCCCAAGCGCTGGCTTGACCGCCTGCTCGACCTCTTCGCTGCGCTCGCGGCGCTGTGCATCTTCGCTGTCTGCGTGATCATGGTGCTGATGTCGCTGTCGCGCGAAACCGCGGTGACGTTCAAGGGCGGCGACGATTTCGTGGCCTGGCTGTGCGCCGCCTCGGCCTTCCTGATCCTTGGCCAGACCTTTCAGCACGGCGGCATCGTGCGTGTGGAGATGCTGCTGGAAGCGGTCGGCCCGCGCCGGCGCTGGGCACTGGAGGTGCTGTCGCTCTCCGTGTGCCTGATGTTCGCCGCCTATGCGGCCTGGGCGCTGGGCACCTTCGCCTGGCAGAGCTGGGAGATCGGCGACGTCTCGCAGGGCCAGATCGTGATTCCACTGTGGATTCCGCAGAGTTTCGCGGTGCTGGGCTGCATTGGCTTCCTGCTGGCGGTTGCCGACGAATGGCTGCGCGTGGTGCGCCGGCATAAGCCGCGCTACCAGCTGGCGCAGGAAGCCAAGCTCGCCGCTGGCGATTTCGGGGAGACGATCTGATGAGCACGGTATTGGTTGCGCTGGTTCTGCTGGTGGTGCTGATCGTCTTCCTCGCCATCGGCACTTGGATCCCGGTGGCGATCGCGGTCACCTCCTGGATCGGCCTGGTGGTGTTCTCCGACCGCGAGGCGCTGGTGAGCCTGGCCAATGCGTGGTGGTCGTCGAGCGCCTCGTACACGCTGGCATCGCTGCCGCTCTTTGTCTGGATGGGCGAGATCCTGTTCCGCACCAAGCTGAGCGAGCAGATGTTCAGCGGCCTCTCGCCGTGGCTGAACTGGCTGCCCGGGCGGCTGATGCACGTCAACATCCTGGGCTGCGGCATCTTCGGCTCGGTGTCGGGGTCGTCGGCGGCCACCTGCGCAACGATTGCCAAGTCGGCGCTGCCGGAGCTGACGCGCCGCGGCTACGACGAGCGCGTCACGCTCGGTTCGCTGTCCTGCGCGGGCACGCTCGGCATCCTGATCCCGCCGTCGATCACGATGGTGGTGTATGCAGTCTCGGCCGATGTGTCGATCATCCGCGTGTTCCTGGCGGGCTTTATTCCGGGGCTGATGCTGATGGCGCTGTTCTCGGGCTATATCGTGGTCTGGGCGTTGGCCAACCCGGACAAGACCCCGGCATCCGACCACTTCGGCTGGCGCGCGCGGCTGGCGTCGGTGCGGCAGCTGCTGCCGTGCATCGTGCTGATCGCCTTTATCGCCTGGGTCATGGTCACCGGCTACGCCACTGCCACCGAGGCCGCCGCCTACGGCGTAGTGGCGTCGCTGGGGCTGGCCTGGGCGGGCGGCTCGCTCACGCGCGCGGCGTTCTGGGACAGCCTGATGTCGGCGACGCGGCTGACCGCGATGATCATGTTCGTGCTGGGCGCGACTTCGTTCCTGTCGGTGACCATGAGCTTTACCGGCATCCCGCGCGCGCTGGCGGAATGGGTGGCGGCGCTGCACCTGTCGCCGTGGGCGCTGATCGCCGTGCTGACGGTGATCTACATCGTGCTGGGCACGGCGCTGGACGGCATCTCGATGATCGCGCTGACCACCGCGACGGTGCTGCCGATGGTGCAGGCGGCCGGCTTCGACCTGGTCTGGTTCGGCATCTTCATCGTGCTGCTGGTGGAGATCGCCGAAGTGACGCCGCCGGTGGGCTTCAACCTGTTCGTGCTGCAGAGCATGACCGGCAAGGACAGCAACTACATAGCGCGGGTCTCGCTGCCCTTCTTCATGATGATGGTGGTGGCCATCGCCATCATCACGATCTGGCCCGTCGTGGTGACCTGGCTGCCGGACATTGTCATGCAGCAGGAAGTCAAATAGCATTGGCCGGCCCCGCCCGGCCCCACCCCTTCCCGCCGGCACGGCAATGTGGAGGTTTCCCAGTCCGATGCATGTGATCGTCATCGGCGCCGGCGCGATCGGCGTCAGTTCCGCCTGGTACCTGCGGCAGGCCGGTTTCGACGTGACCGTGCTCGAACGCCGCGCCGCGCCGGCGCAGGAAGCCAGCTTCGGCAATGCCGGCGTGATCGCGCCCGGCTACGTCACGCCATGGGCCGCGCCGGGCATGCCCGGCAAGATCCTGCGCACGCTCTTTGCGCGCGAGGCGCCGGTCCTGTTCCGCCCTTCCGCCGACCCCGCCATGTGGCGCTGGATCGCGCGCTGGCTGCGCGAATGCCGGCTGGAGCGCTACCGCGCCAACAAGCTGCGCATGCAGCGGCTGGCGTTCTACAGCCGCGCGTGCCTGCACCGCCTGCGCAGCGAGCTGGAGATCGACTACGAGCAGTCGCAAGGCTATCTGCAGCTGTTCCGCACCGTGCGCGACCTCGACCTTGCCGCGCCCGCCGTGGCCCTGCTGCGCGAGAACAACGTGCCGCACCGGCTGGTCAGCGCGCAGGAATGCCGCCGCATCGAACCGGGCCTGGCGGCCGACACGCCGCTGGCTGGCGGGCTGCACCTGCCGGAAGACGAATCCGGCAACTGCCCGATGTTCGTGCGCGCGCTGCACCGGCATGCCGAGGCCGCGGGAGTATCGTTTCGCTTCGACACCCAGGTGGCGCGCGTCAGGCCAGACAACGCAGGCAAGCTGCAGGTCGAGCTGTCGCACGCCGACAAGCAGCGCCCTGGCCAGGTGCTGAGCGCCGACCGCGTGCTGGTCGCGGCCGGCGCCGACAGCACCGCGCTGCTGCGCCCGCTGGGCCTGCGCGTGCCGCTGTATCCGGTCAAGGGCTACTCGGTGACGGTGATAGTCCGCGACGAACTGCAGGCGCCGCTGGGCGCGCTGATGGATGAGTCCTACAAGGTCGCGATCACGCGCATGGGCAACCGCCTGCGCGTGGCGGGCACGGCCGAGCTGGGCTCACGCAAGCTTGATCTGCGGCCGGCCGCACTGAATACGCTGATCAAGGTCGCGCGCGACTGGTTCCCGGTGGCCGGCAACTACCAGGAAGCCACGCAATGGGTGGGCGCGCGGCCGATGCTGCCGGACGGACCGCCGCTGATCGGCCCTACGGCCGTGCCCGGCCTGTTCCTCAACCTCGGCCATGGCTCGACGGGCTGGGCGATGAGCTGCGGATCGGGCAAGATTGCGGCTGACCAGATCGCCGCCAGCGCCGGCCCCCATGGCGGCCCCGACATCGACATGGAGGGCCTGCTGCCCGACCGCTACGGCCTGGGGCCCGCCAGATAACCAGATATGACACCCTCTGCTTCCACCGCCACCTCGCCCGCAAGCGGCGACGGCTGGTTTGCACTCGATGCCGCCGCATCCGCACCGGTTCCGCTGTACGACGTCGCCGCCGTCCGCCGCATCGAGAACGCCGCCTTCACGCAACTGCCCGCCTTTACGCTGATGTCGCGCGCCGGCGCCGCGGCCGCGCGCTGGCTGGCTTGCCACGCACCCGCCGGCCCGCTGCTGTTCCTGGCGGGTCCCGGCAACAATGGCGGCGATGCGCTGGTGGCCGCCACGCAATTGCACAGCGCCGGCCGTGCCGTGCAGGTATGGCTGACGGCGGACCCGCAGCGCCTGCCCGCAGATGCCGCGACCGCCTGGCAGCAGGCGCACGCCGCCGGCGTCCCGGTCAGCGTGGTCGCGGGCATGGCTGCCTCGCAAGACGCGGACTGGCCCGCCGGCACCGCCGCGATCGTCGACGGCCTGCTCGGCATCGGCCTGAACCGTCCCGCCGACGGCACCATGACTTGGTGGATCGGACAAATCAACCGCAGCGCGCTGCCGGTGTTTGCGCTGGACATCCCCAGCGGCCTGTTCGCCGACACCGGCGCGGGCGCGCCGGCCGTGCGCGCGCAGCGCACGCTGACCTTTATCGCCGCCAAGCCCGGGCTGCTGACGCTGGACGGGCGCGACTGCGCCGGCGAGGTCGATATCGCGCCGATCGGGCTCGGCTATCCGCCGGACGAAGCGCCCCATTGCCTGGTAAACGGGCCGGCGCTGTTCAGTACCGCGCTGCCGCGCCGCCGCCACGCCAGCAACAAGGGCACGCATGGCTCGCTGGCTGTCATCGGCGGCAACCTCGGCATGACCGGCGCGCCGCTGCTGGGCGCCAGGGCCGCGCAGTTCCTCGGCGCGGGCAAGGTGCACATCGGCTTCCTGGCGCAGCCCGCACCACGGTTCGATCCGCTGCATCCGGAGCTGATGCTGCATGCCGTGGACGCACTGGCCCTCGCTGCGATGTCGGCGCTGGTGATCGGTCCGGGCATGGGCACGGATGCCAACGCACACAAGCAGTTTGCGCGGCTGCTGCAAGCCGCGCCCTTGCCGCTTGTGCTGGATGCCGATGCCCTGAACCTGCTGGCCGCCGATCCGGCGCTGGCCGGGGCACTGGCCGCCAGCGGCGCGGCTTGCGTGATGACACCGCACCCGCTCGAAGCCGCCCGGCTGATGGGCGTGTCCGTCGCCGACGTGCAGCGCGACCGGCCCGCTGCTGCCGCGGCACTGGCTGCGCAATGGCAGGCCGTAGTGGTGCTGAAGGGATCGGGCACCGTGATCGCAGCACCTGGCGGCAGCCCATGCACGCTCAACCCGACCGGCAATGCGGCGCTTGCCAGTGCCGGCACCGGGGACGTGCTGGCTGGCATGCTGGGCGCCCTGCTGGCACAGGGCATGGCGCCTCTGGCCGCGGCGCAGGCGGCGGTGTGGATCCACGGCCGTGCCGCCGATGCCCTCGTGGCCCAGGGCACCGGGCCGGCCGGCGTCACCGCAAGCGAACTGTACGCGCCGGCGCGCACCGTCTTCAACCAGTTGCTGGCCGGGACCCGCGCATGACGCGCGGCACGCTGCTGCGCGATCCCGCCGACCGCCGCCACCTGCTTACCGGCATCGCCCTGCTGGTCATCGGGCAATGGATCCTCAGCCTGCTCGATGCCACCAGCAAGACCCTGACGCAGCAAGGACTGCCGCTGGTGGCCGTGGCATGGGTGCGCTATGTCGGCCATGTGGTCGCGATCTTCCTGCTGCTCGGTCCCGCCGGCTGGCGGCGCCAGTGGCGGCCGGCAAAGCCTGGACTGCAGTGGCTGCGGGGCGGGCTGATGCTGGTCTCGACGCTGGTGTTCTTCAGCGTGCTGATGCTGATGCCGCTGGCGCAGGCCACGGCACTGAATTTCTGCGCGCCCCTGTTCGTGGTGGCGCTGTCGCCGTGGCTGCTGGGTGAGCGCCCCGGGCGCCATGCCCGCTGGATGCGCTGGACCGGTGTGGTGGTCGGCTTTGCCGGCATGCTGGTGGTGGTACGCCCGGGTGGCCAACTCAGTCCGCTCGGTGTCGGCCTGGGCCTGGTGTCGGCACTGGTGTTCGCGCTGATGCAGATGCTGACGCGCCGCATTGCCGCGCATGACGCGCCCATGACCACGCTGATCCAGAGCGGTGTCACCGGCGCCTGCCTGACCACGCTGATCGTGCCCTTCTTCTGGTTCAGCGCGTGGCCCACGCCGATGCAATGTGCGCTGTTGCTCTCTGCAGGGATCACCGGGTCCCTGGGCCACTATTTCGTCATCCGGGCCTTCCAGTACGCGGATGCCTCGTTCCTGAGCCCCTTCCTGTACCTGCAGATCTTGTCCGCCACCGTGATCGGCTACCTGGCCTTCGGCCAACTGCCCGACTGGATCACCGCAGCTGGCATCGGCATTATCTGCCTGGGTGGCTTGTGCGTGGCCGGCGGCGAACCGGTGCTGCGCGCTGTCGCGGTCCGGCTCGCTGGCCGGCGACGTCAGACAATGTCTGATACTTAGCGCGCACACATGCTGCTATGTTGCAAGTGTTAACAGTTGCTTACGCCGAGGGGTAAAAGTGCCGCGGCGCAGGCGATATACTTTGCGAGTCTGCGCCGCCGCGCGCACTCGCCCCCCCTGCAAACTTCCTAGTCCCGCATGCCCACCGACCTTCACGCCTGGAACGCCCTGCTGCGGCACCATGACACCCTTCGCGACGCTCAGATGCGCGAGTGGTTCGACGGCGAAGGCGCGCAACGCGTCGCGCAATTCTCGCTGGAAGCCGCCGGGCTCTATCTCGACTACTCGAAGAACCGGATCACGCCCGAAACCATGCGCCTGCTGGTGCAGCTGGCAGCCGAGGCCGGCGTGACCAGACGCCGCGACGCGATGTTTGCGGGCGAGCATATCAATACGACGGAAGACCGCGCGGCCCTGCACGTAGCGCTGCGCGCGACCGCCGGCGCCGGCTACAAGGTTGACGGCGAGCAGGTCATGCCGGCAATCCAAAAGGTGCTGGTACGCATGCGCGATTTCTCGGAGCGTGTGCGCAGTGGCGCCTGGAAGGGTGCCACGGGCGAACGCATCACCGATGTCATCAATATCGGCATCGGCGGCTCCGACCTGGGGCCGCGCATGGTATGCCGCGCGCTGTCGCACCTGGCCGATGCCGATGGCAATGCCGCGCCGCGCATGCACTTCGTCTCCAATGTCGACGGCACCGACCTGGCCGAGACGCTGGTGCGGCTCGACCCGCAACGCACGCTGGTGATCGTCTGCTCCAAGACCTTCACCACGCTGGAAACCATGGCCAACGCGCGCAGCGCGCGCGCCTGGTTTGTCGCCAACGGCGTGGCCGAGCATGACCTTGCCAAGCATTTCGTCGCAGTCTCGACCAATACCGAAGCGGTGCGCGAGTTCGGCATCGACCCGGCCAATATGTTCGAGTTCTGGGACTGGATCGGCGGACGCTTCTCGCTGTGGTCGTCGGTCGGCCTGTCAATCACGCTGGCGGTAGGCTTCAATGCCTTCGCCGACCTGCTGGCCGGCGCGCGCGCCATGGACGAGCACTTCCGCACCGCGCCGCTGGAGCGCAACATGCCGGTGATCCTGGGCATGCTGGGCATCTGGTACCGCAATTTCTGGCATTTGCCGACCAGCTGCATGGCGCCGTACTCCACCTCGCTGGAGCTGTTTCCCGCCTTCCTGCAGCAGCTGGAGATGGAGAGCAACGGCAAGTCAGTGCAGCTTGACGGGCAGCGCGTGCGCACGCATACCTCGCCGGTGGTGTGGGGCACGGCCGGCACCAACGGGCAGCATGCCTATTTCCAGCAGATCCACCAGGGCTCGCAGGTGGTGCCGGTGGACTTTGTCGCGCCGCTGGTGCCGCCGCGCCGGCTGGCAGGCCATCACGCCAAGCTGCTGGCCAACTGCTTCGCGCAGGCCGAGGCGCTGATGCGCGGGCGTACCGCCGATGAGCTGCGTGCCGCCGGCCTGAAGGACGAAGTCCGCATCGCCCATATGGTGTTCGAGGGCAACCGCCCCAGCAACACGCTGCTGATGGAAAACCTGACGCCGCATGTGCTGGGTGCGCTGATTGCGCTGTATGAGCACCGCACCTTCGTGCAGGGCGTCGTCTGGAAGATCAATTCCTTCGACCAGTGGGGCGTTGAGCTGGGCAAGATCCTGGCCCGTCCGATCGAAGCCGAGCTGACCGGGAATACCGTTGGCCAGCACGATGCCTCCACCACGTCGCTGATCGAGCGCGCCCGCGCGGTGCTGAAGGCGGGCGCCGCCAGCTAGACCTCCGCGCCCATCCATTCATCGCTGGCCACGCGGCCGGCGTCGATGGTCAGGATGCGGCCACAGCGCGCCGCCACCGAGCGGTCATGCGTGACCAGCACCAGCGTGGAGCCGGCATCGCGGTTCAGCTCGAACATCAGCGCGATCACGGCTTCGCCAGTGGCGGTATCGAGGCTGCCGGTGGGCTCGTCGGCAAACAGGATGTCCGGGCGCGCCACGAACGCGCGCGCCAGCGCCACGCGCTGCTGCTCGCCGCCCGACAGCGTGCGCGGATAGTGCCGCAGCCGCGCGCCCAGGCCCACACGCTGCAGCATGTCCAGGGCGCGCTCGCGCACCTGCGACGTTTCGCCACGCAGCTCCAGCGGCAGCATCACGTTTTCCAGAGCGGTCAGGTGGCCGACCAGCTGGAACGACTGGAACACAAAGCCGACATGGCGGCCCCGCACCGCGGCGCGCTGGTCCTCGTCCAGCGCGAACAGGTCCTGGCCGTGCAGCCGTACCGTGCCCGTGCTGGGCAGGTCCAGCCCCGCCAGCAGCCCGAGCAGCGTCGACTTGCCCGAGCCGGACGCCCCCACGATGGCGAGCGTTTCGCCCGGCGTGACGGAAAAGGTCACGTCGTGCAAAATCGTCAGCGAACCGGTCGTGTCGGCAACGGTCTTTCCGAGGGACTCGACAGCGAGAATGGAAGAAGACATGGATATTGGGATCCGAGGCAAATGGCGCCGGCTGCTGCTGGCAACCGGCATGGCACTGACGTTATCGGCCGGGGCCTCAGCCCAGGCCGCGGCGCCGGCACTGCTGGTGCTTGGCGACAGCCTCTCCGCCGAGTACGGCATCACGCGCGGCGCTGGCTGGGTCACGCTGCTGCAGGACCGCCTGCGGCAGGAGCGCTTCGATTATAGCGTTGTCAATGCCAGCATCAGCGGCGAGACCACCATCGGCGGCAAGACGCGGCTGCCGGAGCTGCTGTCGCGGCACCGCCCGGCCATCGTGGTGGTGGAGCTTGGCGCCAACGATGCGCTGCGCGGATTGCCGCTGCAGACCACCGAGGCCAACCTGCGCAACATCGTCACCACGGCACAGCAGGCCGGCGCGGGCGTGCTGCTGATCGGCATGCGCATCCCGCCCAACTACGGGCAGGACTACACCGAGAAGTTCGTCTCGCTGTATCCGAAGCTGGCTAGCGAATACAAGGTGCGGCTGGTGCCGTTCTTCCTCGACAAGGTCATCACGCGGCAGGACTGGTTCCAGCCCGACCGCATCCACCCGACCGCCGCGGCACAGCCAGCCCTGCTCGATACGGTGTGGCCGCAGCTCAAGCCGATGCTCAGGCGCAGCGGCGCGAAGTAAGAACAAATAAAAAAACCCCTGCCGCCTGGCAAGGGTCCTTGCTGGCAGCGGGGCTGCCGGGGCTGATCTGGCGCTTACTCGGCGCCTTGCGCCTGCGTGGCACCCACCGGCGTCAGCATCTTGACCTTGGAGCGGGCCTTGAGGCTTTCATAGAAGGCCTGCAGGTCGGTCTGGCCGGCCAGTTGCGACAGCTGCTGCGCTTCGGCCTGGCGCTGCGCCGGATTGCCTTGCGCCGGCTGGCTCACCTTGGTGATGCGATAAACCGCATAGCCTTCGGCTCCCAGGTCGACACCAACCACCGCCGGCAGCTTGGCCGCATCGGCACGCATCACCGCTTCCACAGCCTGCGGCGCAATGCCCTCGGCCTTGGCGCGCGACACGGTCTGCACCGCGCCAAAGCCGTCGGCGCTGTCTGCCTTCTTCAGCGCAGCAAGGCGGGCCTCGCCGTCCTTGCGCGCCAGTTCGGCCGCCTGCTGGGCGATATAGCCCTCACGCACCTTGGCTTCGACTTCCTCGAACTTGCGCACGGCCGCCGGGCGGTACTCGACGATGCGCGCGGCCACCAGCGTGTTCGGGCCCACCTGGACGGCCTCGGTGTTGCGCTTGTTCTTGATCGCGTCGTCGCTGAACAGCGCCTTGAGCAGCTTGTCGTTGTTGAGCGGGCTCTGCGCGCCCAGCGCCGGGTTCGGCTGGCGCGTGACGTTGTCGGCGGTCTGGATGGTCAGCTTGAACTTGTCGGCGGCAGCCTTGAGGCTGTCGGCCTGCTCATAGACGGTATTGCCGAAGGCATCGGCCTGCTCGGCAAACTTCTTGTCGGCGAACTGCTTGCGCAGCTCCGCTTCCAGTTCCGTGCGCACGGCTTCCAGCGGCTTGGTTTCGGCGGGCTTGATGCCGGTCAGCTTGATGATGTGGTAGCCGTAGTCGGTTTCCACCACGTCGCTGACCTGGCCATCCTTGAGCGCGTACATGGCGTCCTCGAACGGCTTGACCAGCGCGCCGCGGCCCATGAAGCCCAGGTCGCCGCCCTTGCCGGCCGAGCCCGGGTCCTGCGAGTTCTTGCGCGCCACGTCGGCGAAGGTGTCCGGGTGCTTGCGCAGGTCCTCCAGCAGCTTGGTGGCCTTGTCCTTCGCGGCCTGGCGCTGGGCGGCCGGCGCATCCTTCGGCGCGCTGATCAGGATATGGCTGGCGCGGCGCTGCTCATCGATGCGGAAGCGCGCGATATTGCTGTCGTAGTAGGACTTCAGCTCTTCGGGCGTGACCGCCTGCGTCGCGGCCAGGGCCTCGCCCGACAGCAACAGGTACTCGACCTTGGCTTGCTCCGGCACCGAGAAGGCCTGCTGGTGGCTGTCGTAGTAGGCCTTCAGCGCGGCCGCATCGGGCTGCACCTTGGCGGTGTAGGCGGCCGGTTTGAACAGCAGCGCCTGCACGTCGCGCTGCTGGTCGCGCACGGCGATCAGGCGATCGAGCAGCGACTTGGGCACGAAGGCCGTCGCGGCGACCGATGCGCCCAGCTGCTGCGTGGCCAGTTCGAAGCGCATGCGGGCATCGAACTGCTCGGGCGTCATGCCCTGCGACTGCAGCAACTGCAGGTAGGCCTTGTCGTCGACCTTGCCGTCCTTGGTGCGCGGCAGTTGCGCGATCGCCGGCAGGTTGCTGATTTCCTCGAGCAGCTTGGCGTCGGACACGGTCAGGTGCTCACGCGCCACGGCACTGGCCATCACGCGTTGCAGGATCAGCTGGTCCAGCACGGCCTTGCGTGCGTCCGGGCCTTCGAACTGGCGCGGGTCATAGCTGGCGCCCAGGATCTGGCGCGCGCGTTCGCTCTGGTCGCGCACGACGTTATCGATTTCCTGCACGCTGATGGCGCGGCCGTCGACCTTGGCGGCATCGTGCGAGCTGTCCATGAAGCGCGAATAGCTTTCCACGCCGAAGAACACGAACGACGGGAAAACAAGCACCAGCAGCAGCAAGAGCATCAGGCGCCGGTTGTTGCGTACGAAATCAAGCATGCGGATTCGGGTAGTGGATTGGCACGAAAGACAAACTCCACGATTCTATCAGGAGCCGCTGGGCACGCACCCTTGTGCAGGGTGGGAAACATAGGGGAGCAAATGAAAAACGCCCGCTAATGCGGGCGTTTCCTTAAAACTGGCGGAGTGGACGGGACTCGAACCCGCGACCCCCGGCGTGACAGGCCGGTATTCTAACCGACTGAACTACCACTCCTGTGTCGGCGCTTGCTGCCGGAGATGCACATGTCCTTGCGAGGGAGAGTGGTGGGTGCTGAGGGGTTCGACCCCCCGGCGTACGCCTTGCAAGGGAATCGAATTTCCTTACAAATCATAAGCCTACAACGCCTATCAACCTTCCCTTGCCGACCGTGCCCTGCTGCAAGAGGCCGAACTATAGCTCGTGCTCATCATCTGCGCAATACCCGGATGACTCAATCTTGTGCTCCAGCCCCTCCAAAGCCCCGCAATCCCGAACGCCGGCTGATGGGGAGACGGGACGGAAGCGCGGGCATGTTTTTTTCTCCAGTGAGCTGATTGCCCGATCTCGCACGACATTGTGCGCGATTCGCTCCCAACAAGTTGCCCGCCTCGACAGAGGCCTGGGCTTCGCCGCCTCTCACGGCGCCCGCGATGCCGGCGCCGGCCCTTGCACCCCGATGTCATCTCCATGTCATCCACGCCACACAGAATGCCATCCAGACAGGGTGCAGGCACCCGTCCGCCAGCCGGCTTCTGCGGCAGTGCAGCGACGGAATGTCTTGACGCCCGCTTTTTTCCACCTTCAATGAAAACGTTTTCATCCGGAGCTGCAAGCGTGAATCGCAAAGATCCAGCGGGGGGCAGGCCCGACACGACAGGTGGCGCCACCCTGATCGACGTGGCGCAAGCCGCGCGGGTGTCGCTCGCCACCGCATCGCGCGTATTCAGCAGCCCGCACCTGGTGCGCGACAGCACGGCGCAGCGCGTGCGCGAGGCGGCGCGCCGGCTCAGCTTTCGCCCCAACCTGCTGGGCAGCAAGCTGCGCGCCCAGCAGACCCGCATGATCGGTGTGATGCTGCCAACGCTGGAAAATGCGGTGTTCGCCGAGTGCTGGCGCGGCATCGAGGAAGCGGCGCTGGCGGGCGGCTATTCGCTGATGCTGGTCACCAGCGGCTACGATCCGGCGCGCGAACGCGAGCGTGTGGAATACCTGCTGCGCCATCGCGTGGACGGTATGGTGCTGACCGTGGCCGACGCGGCGCGCAGCACAGTGCTGGATCAACTCGACGGCGAGGGCGTGCCCTACGTGCTGGCGTACAACCAGGCCGGACCGCGCAGCCGGCGTCATTCGGTATCGGTGGACAACCGGCGCAGCGCCTGTGCCGGCGTGGAGGCCCTGATCGCAGCCGGGCATCGCCGCATCGCCGTGGTATCGGGCGCCTTCGTCGCCTCGGACCGCGCGCGCCAGCGCTTTGCCGGCTATCAGGACGCCATGCGCGCGCACGGGCTAATGCCCGCCGCGCCAGTCTGCCTGCCATCGCACACCGCCAGCAATGCCGAACAGATCCGCGCGCTGGTCCGGGCAAACGATGCGCCCACCGCCTTTTTCTGCACCAATGACCTGCTGGCCATCGGCGTGATCTCCGACCTCAGGCGCCTCGGCCTGAGCGTGCCGCGCGACATCTCCGTGCTGGGCTATGACGGTATCGCGCTGGGCAGCGTGGTCGAACCGCCGCTGGCCACCGTCGTGCAACCCAATTCGGAGATCGGCGCCAGCGCCGTCGGCCGGCTGCTTGCCTGGCTGCACGATGGCGGACGAGCCTCGGCGGCGCTGCCGCGCGTCACGCTGCTGCCGCACGCACTGCGCGTCAATGGCACCGTGGCCGCTCCGCCGTCACCGTAACCGCGTGCGCATGTTGCATTCCCCACCCCTGTCCTCAACCAAGGAGCCTCTCATGCAACCTATTCCTTCCTGGCGCCGCCCGCTGCGCTGGATTGCCCTGGCGCTAAGCGCCGCCGCGTTCAGCCAGGGCGTGGCCGCCCAGACCGCGATCTGCTACAACTGCCCGCCCGAATGGGCCGACTGGGCGGCACAGATCCGCGCCATCAAGGAAAAGACCGGCGTTGCCGTGCCGCTGGACAACAAAAACTCCGGCCAGTCGCTGGCGCAGCTGGTCGCCGAGAAAGCCAGCCCGGTGGCCGACGTGGTCTACTACGGCGTGACCTTCGGCATCCAGGCCAAGAAGGACGGCGTCACCGCCGCCTACAAGCCCGCCCACTGGAACGACATTCCCGACGGCCTGAAGGACCCGCAGGGCAACTGGTTTGCCATCCATTCCGGCACGCTGGGCTTCATGGTCAATGTCGACGCGCTGCGCGGCAAGCCGGTGCCGCAGTCATGGGCCGACCTGCTCAAGCCCGAGTACAAGGGCCTGGTCGGCTATCTCGACCCCGCCAGCGCCTTCGTCGGCTACGTGGGCGCAGTCGCGGTCAACCAGGCCATGGGCGGCACGCTCGACAACTTCGGCCCGGCCTTCAAGTATTTCAAGGACCTGCAGAAGAACCAGCCGATCGTGCCCAAGCAGACCGCATATGCGCGCGTGCTGTCCGGTGAAATCCCTATCCTGCTCGATTACGACTTCAACGCCTATCGCGCCCGCTACAAGGACCACGCCAACGTTGCCTTCGTGATCCCCAAAGAGGGCTCGGTGGTGGTTCCCTACGTGATGAGCCTGGTCAACAAGGCGCCGCATGAGGCCGAAGGCCGCAAGGTGCTCGACTTCGTGCTGTCCGACGCCGGCCAGGCGCTGTGGGCCAACGCCTACCTGCGCCCGGTGCGCGCCGGCGTGGTGCCTAAGGAAGTACAGGCGCGTTTCCTGCCGGCCACCGAATACGCACGGGCCAAGGCGGTGGACTTCGGCAAGATGGCCGACGTGCAAAAGGCGTTCAGCGAGCAGTATCTGAAGGAGGTGCGCTGACAGGTGCGCTGACAGGTGCGCTGACAGGTGCGCTGACAGGTGCGCTGACAAGCGCGCTGACGACTGGCGATGGTGTCTCCCGCCTGATGGCTGTCTTCCCGCAAGCGGGGAGACAGCCGGGCGGCTCACCCAAGCCATCGCCCACCGCCCATCACCCCGTCACTGCCATGACAAACCGATCCCCCTCCCTCTTCCTGTTTGCCTTGCCGGCACTGGTGGTCTTTCTGGCCTTCTTCTGCCTGCCGATGGCGCGGCTCGTGGCGGTCAGCATCAACGGCGAGCAAGGCGCGGGCGTGTACTGGACCGTGGTCTCCAGTCCGCGCTACCTGCACAGCCTGATGGTCACCGTGCTGCTGTCGGCAGCCGTGACACTGGTCACGCTCGTGATTGCCGGCATTGCCGGCACCTTCCTGCAGCGCAACGCGGTGCCTGGCAAGTCCGTGCTGGTGGCCATGCTGACCTTTCCGCTGGCGTTTCCCGGCGTGGTGATCGGCTTCATGGTCATCATGCTCGGCGGCCGCAACGGCCTGCTGGCCATGGTCGGCGACAAGCTCGCCGGCGAGCGCTGGACCTTTGCCTACGGCCTGGCCGGGCTGTTCGTCGGCTACCTGTACTTTTCGATCCCGCGCGTGATCCTGACCGTGATGGCGGCAGTGGAGAAGCTCGACGCCTCGCTGGAAGAAGCTGCCCGCTCGCTGGGCGCCGGGCCCTGGCGCGTGGTGCGCGACGTGATGCTGCCCGCGATGATGCCGGCCATGATCTCCAGCGGCGCGATCTGCTTTGCCACCAGCATGGGCGCGTTCGGTACTGCCTTCACGCTGGCCACGCAACTCGACGTGCTGCCGCTCACCATCTACAACGAGTTCACCAACTACGCCAACTTCGGCATGGCCGCTGCGCTGTCCATCCTGCTGGGCACCGTCACCTGGGCCTTGCTGGCGGTCGCGCGCTGGTTCTCCGGCGACGCCGTGGCCGCGACCGCTTAGTGTCCACACCAGGAGCCAACCCATGACCCCAACCCATCGCCGCCCCGGCTACTGGCTGCAACTGGCGCTCACACTGGCAGTCTGCGCCTTCATGACCGTGCCGGTCGTGCTCTCCGTGCTGGCTGGCCTGACCAACAATATCTTCGTCGGCCTGGAAAGCGGCCTGACCACGCGCTGGCTCGTGGAAGTCTGGTCGCTCTATCGCAATACCATCTTCCTGTCGCTGCTGATCGCGCTGGCCTGCCTTGCCTGCACGCTGGTGCTGGGCGTTCCGGCCGCGTACTGCATGGCGGTGCGGCGCAACCGCGTCACCCGGCTGATCGAGGAACTGCTGATGCTGCCGGTGGCCGTTCCGGGCCTCGCGACCGCGCTTGGCCTGATCCTGCTCTACGGCACCTGGCAGGCGCTGCGCACGAGCTGGCTGTTTATCCTGATCGGCCATGTGCTGTTCACCCTGCCCTTTATGGTGCGTTCGGTGCTGGCCATCCTTTCCGCCATCGATATCCGCACGCTGGAGGACGCGGCGGCCAGCCTTGGCGCGAGCCGCCTGCAGCGCTTCTTCACCGTGGTGCTGCCCAATTGCCGCCAGGGCATCCTGGCCGGCGCGCTCATGGTGGTCACGCTGTCTGTGGGCGAATTCAACCTGACCTGGATGCTGCACACGCCCACCACCCAGACGTTGCCGGTGGGCCTGGCTGACAGCTATGCCTCGATGCGGCTGGAGATCGGCTCGGCCTACACCATCGTCTTCTTCGTCATGATCATTCCGCTGCTGGTGCTGATGCAGGCGCTCAGCGCGCTGGGCGCGCGTTCCCGCAAGTACGTTCCCGAAGCGGCGCACGCCCCCGCCGTTGCCGCCACACCGGTCAACCCTCATACCGAGACCCGTCATGCATGAACCCACCACCATCAGGCTGCGCAATTGCGGCAAGACCTTTGCCGACGGCACGCTGGCGCTGCAGCCGCTGGATCTCGACATCGGCGCCGCGGAAACGGTGGTGCTGCTGGGCCCGTCCGGCTGCGGCAAGACCACCACGCTGCGCATCATCGCCGGGCTGGAGTATCCCGATGTGGGCGGCGAAGTCTGGTTCGGCGATACCTGCGTGACCGCGCTGCCGATCGAGCAGCGCGGCGTGGGCATGGTGTTCCAGAGCTACGCGCTGTTCCCCAATATGACCGTCTCCGAGAACATCGGCTACGGACTGCGCGTGCGGCGCGTGGACGCCGCCACGCGCCGCCGGCGGGTCGGCGACATGCTCGCGATGATGCATCTCGAACCCTTCGCCGACCGCCGCGTGGACCAACTCTCGGGCGGCCAGCGCCAGCGCGTGGCGCTCGCACGCGCCATTGCCGTGCAGCCGCGTGTGCTACTGCTGGATGAGCCGCTGACCGCGCTCGACGCCAAGCTGCGCGACGCCCTGCGCGCCGACATCAACCAGTTGCTGCGCAGCCTGGGCATCACCGCCGTCTATGTCACGCATGACCAGGCCGAGGCCATGGCGCTGGGCGACCGCATCATCGTAATGGACAAGGGCCGCATCGCCCAGACGGGCACGCCGCAGGACATCTACCGCGCGCCGGCCAATGCCTTCGTGGCGGATTTCATCGGCACCATGAACCGCCTGCCCGCCGCTGCCGAGAACGGCGCCTGGCGCGTGCCTGGCGGCGTCGTGCCCCGAACGCACGAATCCGCGCCGGCGCAGCGCGCCGAGCTGATGTTCCGCCCCGAAGACGTGGCGCTGGTGCTCGCGGACAACGCCCATCTGCACGGTAGCGTGGTCACGGCCCTGTTCCTGGGCAACTGCACGCGCCTGCTGGTGGAAGTCGGCGCCGCCGCGCCGCTCATCGTCGACACCACGCGCCGCGACAACTGGCACGCCGGAGACCGCGTCGGCCTGCGCATCGATACCGGCCACCTCATCACACTTTCCGAAGCCCTGGCAGCATGAACACCGTCCCCTACCTGATCGCCCACATCACCGACCTCCACATCAAGGCCGGCGGCAAGCTGTCGTACCGGCTGGTTGACACCGCCGGTGCACTGCACCGCTGCATCGACACCCTGCTGGCAGCCCCGCAACAGCCCGACGCAGTGATTGTCACCGGCGACCTGGTCGACTTCGGCGCCGAAAGCGAATACCAGTTCCTGCGCGAGATCCTGCAGCGGCTACCCATGCCCGTGCGGCTGCTGCCGGGGAACCACGACAGCCGTGGCGCGCTACGCCGCGTCTTTGCCGATCACGACTACCTGTTCGCCACCGGCAGCGACGAAGACCCGGTGCACTACAGCATCGACGCGGGCCCGCTGCGGCTGGTGGCCTTCGACTGCACCGTCCCGGGCCAGCCCGGCGGGCGCGTCGATCCCGCCGCGCTGCCATGGCTGGAAGCCGCACTGTCTGCCGACCCGGCCCGCCCCACCCTGCTGTTGCTGCACCATCCGCCGTTCTTTACCGGCATCGGCCACATGGACGAGCAGGGCCTGGCCAACGCCGACGCGCTCGAAGCCATCGTGCGCCGCCACCCGCAAGTGGAACGCGTGCTATGCGGCCATCTGCATCGGCACATCACGCGCCGCTTCGGTGGCACGGTCGCGATCACCGCGCCCGGGCCGGCACACCAGGTGGCGCTGGACCTGGACCCGCAGGCGCCCTCGCGCTTTCGCATGGAGCCGCCGGGCTACCTGCTGCACTGGTGGCATCCGGCGCACGGACTCGTGACGCATGCGGCAGCGATCGGAGACTATGGGGCAGCGCATCCGTTCTTTGACGCACAGGGCAAGCTGATCGACTAGTCAGTATGACTCCGTGAGGCAGAGGCTGGCCCGCCGCGAGGAATCAAACGCGGGTTAGCATGACTGCCAGAGCCGCACGGTGTGGACAGTGCCACACCCGGCGATTTCCAGCGCGGAGGCCAGCATGGAACACGATAGCACTTTGTATGTCGGGTTGGATGTCCATAAGGACTCGATCACGGTCGCCTATGCACTCGGCATGGGCGAGGTGGAGCTGCTTGGCAAGATTGGTACCTCGAAGGCGGATATCGACCGCCTGTGCAAACGCCTGCAGTCCAAAGCGCGCCGAATCCGCATCGTCTACGAGGCGGGCCCATGCGGATATGGCCTTTACCGGCAGCTTGCAGGGAAGGGATTCGAGTGCATGGTGTGCGCGCCGTCGCTGATCCCAAAGAAGCCCGGCGAGCGCGTCAAGACCGATCGGCGCGATGCGGTCAAGCTCGTGCGATCGCTGCGTGCCGGTGACCTCTCGGCCGTGTACGTGCCCAGCGTCGAAGACGAATCATTCCGGGATCTGTCACGCGCGTGGGTCAGCGCCAAGGACGATCTGAAGCGGGCCCGACAAAGGCTGAAAGCCTTTCTGCTCTCGCACGGTGTTCGCTACAGCGGCAGAGCCGACTGGGGACCGGCGCACCGGCGCTGGATCAGTGCCTTTGCGTTCGATACAGTGTGGCAACAACTTGCCTTTGACGAATATCGACGGACCATCGAGGATCGGCTCGCGCAATGCAGCCGTCTCGAAGCGGCCTTGCGCGAAGCCGTGGTCAACTGGCACTTCTATCCGGCCGTACTGGGCTTGCAGGCCATGCGCGGCGTGCAGTTCACCACGGCGATAGGCATCCTCGCCGAGTTGGGCGATCTCTCGCGCTTTGTCCATCCGCGCCAACTGATGGCCTGGCTCGGGGTGACACCCGCTGAACACTCATCGGGAGAAAAACGACGACAGGGCAGCATCACCAAGAACGGCAATAGCTATGCAAGAAAGCTTCTCGTCGAGGCTGCCTGGAGTTACCGGCACCCGGCACGTGTGAGTCCCGAGATCCAGCGCCGGCACGAAGGCATCCCCAAGGCCATCGTTGACCGGTCTTGGGACGCCCAGGTTCGACTGTGCCGGCGCTATCGGAAACTTGCCGCCCGCGGCAAGAACCCGAACATCGCGGTGGTCGCCGTGGCGCGCGAACTGAGCGGGTTTATCTGGGATATCAGCCAGCTCGCGATGTCCCTTGCCGTACCACAAGAGGCGCCGGGCAACCTAACCTAGCCCGGCCCATATCGACGGATCAACCACCTACTTTGGAGGCAGTTTCCTGAAGGCGACGTAGCCCGGCACTCGAGTAACCCGCGACACCGCTACGCAACGGAATCTCATCCCACTTGCGGCACTAGATAGCGGCAGGCTCATTGGGCGGAATGGAATGGACGTCCCCCCACCTGTGGCCGGTGAGGAAATGGGAAAGCGGATCCTCGCGGGCCCCCGATACGGGGGGGATCATAGTGCCCCAGGAGATCAGTGGCGATTTCCCCAACGCAAACCGGAGGATACGATCATGACCTATACGATAGTCGGCCTAGATATTGCGAAGAACGTCATGCAGATGCACTGGGTCGATCCCGCCACGGGGGAAATCGTCAACAAGTCGATCAAGCGCTCGGTGTTTCTAGAGCACTTCGCGAATCGCGAACCTTGCCTTATTGGCATGGAGGCCTGTGGAGGCGCGCAGCACTGGGCGCGTCGACTGCTGGAAATGGGACATCAGGTGAAGCTGATACCGGCCAGATTCGCCAAGGCGTTCAACATCGGCAACAAGAATGACGCCGCCGACGCCCGCGCCATCTGGATGGCCACGCAGATGCCCAGCAAGTCTGTTGCCATAAAGACCGAGGCCCAGCAGGCGGTGCTGGCGCTGCACAGGTTGCGGGAACAGAAGGTCAAGTTTCGCACGATGCAAATGAACTGCCTACGTGGTTTGCTGACTGAATATGGTGAAGTGATGGGCAAGAGCCGCGCGGCGCTCGACAAGGCAATCCCTGGTGTTCTGGAGAAACTCGCCGGGCGACTGCCCGGCATGCTCATCGAGTCACTGCGCGAGCAGTGGAATGACCTCGAGAAGCTCGACCGGCAGATCGCCGACATTGAACGGCGCTTGCAGACATGGCTGAAAGACGACCAGGCATGCAAGGCGATTGCTGCCATACCAGGCGTCGGGCTCCTGACCGCCACCGCGGCCGTCGCGACGATGGGTAGTCCGAAGTCGTTCAGGTCCGGGCGGGAATTCGCGGCGTGGCTCGGCCTGGTTCCCAAACAAACGGGCACGGGCGGGAAGACCGTGTTGCTGGGCATCAGTAAGCGAGGTGATACCTATCTGCGGACCTTGCTGATTCACGGTGCGCGCAGTGTGCTCTCGCATGCGAAGGATCCGGGTGCATGGGTTACCCAGCTCGTCAAACGACGGCATTCCAACGTCGCGATCGTCGCGCTCGCCAACAAGATGGCCCGCACAATCTGGGCAGTTCTCGCCCACAACAGCCCCTATGAAAAAGAGCATGTAAGTACTAAACCGGCATGATCGCGGTGTGCCGTACCAGAGCAATAACCCTTTACAGGACGCCACGTTGAAAGGTTGGGTGGCAATCGTATGTGATGACAACACAGGTCGGACCGGGACTCGCCAAACCTGAATTACAGAGAGAGCTTTTAGCTCGTGGGCGGAATGAGGTGCGAGTCAGCGGATTTCATAGGGGCCCGCAGCGCGTCAGGCTGCAACAAGGCCGAATGTAGAGCTGCAACCTATCCTGTCAGTCAGCGCGCACGAAAACCTTCGCAAACGGGGGGACGTCCATGTAGACCTCTGTAATGCGGCAACCAACCCGCGGATATCAGCATGATCCACCGTCGACTCTTACTGCTACGTCGCCCTCAGGAAATTGGGTGAGGAAAAACATGCAACTGTGAAACTGAACAAACCAATCTCGATTGACATCCGGAGTCATATCAGCGGTGACGCTCTGGCAAGTTGTTCGCACCGACGATTCTCGCGTGGCCAGTGCAGGCTTGGTTGACAGCCACCGCCGCGCGATGCTGGGCGCGCCCGATGCGAGATTTTAGCGAAGCGGGCAATCGGCGTAGTCGGGAGGCAGCGGTAACGAAGCCATGACAGGAGAGGCGGAGAAGACGCAATGGGGGCAGTATAGAGCACCCGTCAGGGCCGCTACGAAATCATCACGAAAGCTACGCCGCTTACGCAACTTGCTATCAGAATCCCCTGGAAGATGCGCAGGCATCGGCAGAATCGAACCGTTTATGCAATTTCTGCATAACCATGCGCTGCGCAGCGACACTCCATGAAATCTTGGCATCGAATGTGCTGCGGGCACGGCCGATTCCCTAGACTTCGGCCGCAGTGCTGAAACCAATTTACGCGAGGAGCGTAACCATGACTGCCGGACTCTTCAGAACCGAACATGACCTCCTGGGTGACCGTGAAGTCCCTGTCCAGGCCTACTATGGCGTGCATACGTTGCGCGCCGTCGAGAATTTCCCTATCACAGGCACCCCGATCTCCATCTACCCAGAGCTGATCAAGGCGCTGGCTGCGATCAAGCAGGCCGCGGCGCAGGCCAATCATGAGCTAGGCCTGCTCGACAAGGCGCGCTGCGACGCAATCGTCGGCGCCTGCCAGGAGTTGATTGCCGGGAAGCTGCACGACCAGTTCGTCGTCGATGTCATTCAGGGCGGCGCCGGCACCTCGACCAACATGAACGCCAATGAGGTGATCGCCAACCGCGCGCTCGAACTGCTCGGCCATCAGAAGGGTGAGTACCAGCACCTGCACCCGAACGAGCACGTCAACATCGGCCAGAGCACCAACGATGTCTACCCGAGCGCGCTGAAGGTCGCTACGTGGTTCGGTATCGCCGGTCTTGTGGACGCCATGGCAGTGCTGCGACGGGCCTTCGAGGCGAAGGCCGACGAGTTCGCTCACATCATCAAGATGGGCCGCACTCAGCTGCAGGACGCGGTGCCGATGACGCTCGGCCAGGAATTCAGCACGTACGCCGTGATGCTCGGAGAAGACGAGGCGCGCCTGCGCGAAGCCGCGATGCTGATCTGTGAGATCAACCTTGGGGCCACCGCGATCGGCACCGGCATCACCGCGCATCCATCGTATGCGCCCGTGGTGCTGCGGCGCCTGCGCGAGATCACAGGCATTCCGCTGGAGACCGCACCCAATCTGATCGAGGCCACGCAGGACTGCGGCTCCTTCGTGCAACTCTCCGGCGTGTTGAAGCGCGTTGCCGTGAAGTTATCGAAGACCTGTAACGACCTGAGGCTGTTGTCCAGCGGCCCGCGCGCTGGCCTGAGCGAGATCAACCTGCCGCCGATGCAGGCCGGCTCCAGCATCATGCCCGGCAAGGTGAATCCGGTGATCCCCGAAGTCGTGAATCAGATCGCCTTCGAAGTCATCGGCAATGACATCACCGTCAGCTTTGCGGCCGAGGCCGGCCAGCTCCAGCTCAATGCGTTCGAGCCGATCATCGCGCACAGTCTGTTCAAGAGCGTCAGCCATCTGCGCAACGGCTGCCTGACGCTCGCCGAGCGCTGCGTCAAAGGCATCACCGCGAATGCCGACCGGCTGCGCGCCACGGTCGAGAACTCGATCGGCGTCGTGACGGCGCTCAACCCCTACATCGGCTATGCGAACGCGACCGCCGTTGCGCAGGAAGCGCACGCCACCGGCGGCAGCGTCTATGAAATCGTCTTGCGCAAGGGCTTGCTGTCTAAAGAGGAACTCGACCGCATCCTGCGCCCCGAGACGCTGACCCAGCCGGTGCCGCTGGACTTGCATGGGAAGTCGTTTGTCCGATGACAGGTATCCCGGTGCAACAACATTTCCGTCCCCGACAGGGTAGCGCGGCGGGACGCCCTATGCAGTCCTGGCCCCTTGTGAAAGGAGCTTCAGCAGCCGTGCTTCGTCGGCACGCAGGCGGCTGACGTTGGCGACGCGCGCGCAGTCCTGCAATCCGTCGTCGATGAAGGCCTCGATCACCGCCGGATGGACATAGCATTTGCGGCACACCGCCACGGTGTTGCGCAGGCGCTGGGCCACTGACTTGATGGCCTCGGCCACGCACTTCCTGCGCGCGGCTTCGCCGTCCGCCCCGGCCGCGCGCAGCAGCGCGAGCGCATGCACGCTGCCCGCCCACGTGCGGAAGTCCTTGGCAGTGAAGTCGCCGCCGGTCGCCTGCTGCAGGTAGGCGTTGACGTCCGCGGACCCGACCTCGCGGATCTCGCCGTCGCTGTCGCGATACTTGAACAGGCACTGGCCTGGCAGGTCGGCACAGTTGCGCACGATGCGGGCCAGACGCGGATCGTTGACCGATACGTCATGGGTAATGCCGCTCTTGCCAGTAAACTGGAAACGCAGCCGGCTGCCGCGCACGGTGACATGGCGGCGGCGCAGCGTGGTGAGGCCGTAGGTGCGGTTCTGCCTCGCATATTGCGGACTGCCCACGCGCACAAGCGTGGCGTCGAGCAGTTGTACCACTGCCGCGACCACTTTTTCGCGCGGCATGCCGTTGCGGCGCAGGTCGCGCGCGACGCGCGCCCGCAAGCGGGGCAGTACGCTGCCGAAGGCCGCCAACCGCGCGTATTTGTCCGAATCGCGCAGCGCGCCCCACTCAGCGTGGTAGACATACTGCTTGCGGCCCCGCGCATCACGCCCGGTCGCCTGCAGGTGCCCCGCAGGGTTCGCGCAGATCCACACTTCCTCGTAGGCAGGAGGAATCGCCAGCGCAGCGATGCGTGCCAGCGTGGCGGCATCGTGCACGCGTCTGCCGTTGGCGTCGATGTAGGCAAAGTCGCCGCCCTGGCGGCGGCGCCTGATGCCCGGCATACTGTCATCGACATAACGCAATCCGGCCTCGCGCAATACCGTACGCAACGCTTTGTCGGCACCATTAGTCGGGAGGACACTATCCAAGGCTGGATCTCTTTCCGGGGCTGCCAGCGCGCCGTCCCGGGCTTCCGGCGATTTATGCGCGCGGGGCGCAGTGGCCTTGCCCGCGCTGCGCCTGTTCGTGGTAATGGCAAATGCGAGCCAGCGCCCAGTCGGCAGCGGCTTCGCGCACGGCGTTACGCGCCCCCGGAAAGCGCCGCGTTTCCGTGAACGCCGCAACACCCCCGGTGCTCCGCAGCACATCGCGCGCCGCATGGCCGTGGCGGCGGAACACCCAGGCAAAGCACTGCGTACCCGCCGGGATATCGCCATCGCCGCCGTCATCGGCGACGCCGGTGTTGGCGATCGCGAGGTCGGCGCCGGTGATCTCCATGGCGCCCAGCGCCATTGCCAGCGAGACCGCCTCGCTGGTCAGTCCGTGATACCTGATGGTCTCAGGCGGCACGTGCAGCAACTGTTCCTTGGCCGAGGGCGAATACGCCACGATGGCGCAGTGCAAAACGTCGCCGCAACCCGGCACCTCGGCGATGCGCGAGGCGATCAGCCCCGCGGTACAGGATTCCGCCGTGACCACATGCAAATTGTGGCGCCGCAAATAGCGTGCAATGCGGCCGTTGTCGCTGCCGCCTTCCCCAATCGTCATCGCCGCGCCCCCGACGCCTGGACGGGCACTCCGTTGCGGCGCGAGACAGCATGTGTGGGCGGCGCAGCGGGTACGCGGCCATCTCCGCTGCGCCCCTTCACGAACGTCACCTTGCCGTCGCGCTCCAGCACCACCCGGCTGAGGTTGTCGAAGCTGTCGGTCTGAAGTGTCGCACGCAGGTTGGCCTTGAGGTCTTCCTCGGTCAGCATTGCGTGGCTCACGCGCTCCCGGTCCAGTTCCCCCTCGCGCAGCAGGTCCAGCGCTTGGCCGCCAGTGGCGCGGTCGAATGCCGGAGAACGGCTCGACAGCCAGCCCACCACTCGGTGCAGAAGCACCAATGCCAGCGCGGCGGAAAACGCCACCGCGAATGAAGTGGCCCCGACCACGGCGCGCGACAACACCGCGCCCAGCAGCAATATGATGCACAGGTCGAACGATGTCTTTTGCGCGAAGGCCCGCCTGCCGGCCAACCGCAGCATCGCCCAAGTGCCGACGAAGATGATGGCGGCACGCACGGCGCCTTGCCACCACGCCAGGTTGTCACCTTCGCCCACGAGCTGGCGCATCACATCGGCGATCACTTCCACGCTGTCCATGTCGGCGTCCGCAGTCGATTTTCTGACTGGTTTTGCAAGTTCCGCGCCAGGCTCACGGCGCTGGGCCGTGCTGCTGTGCATGCCTCATACGCGCTTATTCGCGCAGGAATGCGGGGAAAATGTACATGCAGCGCCGGGGCCTGGCCTGAAAAAGCTGCGCAAAGCGCGCAACGTCGAGAGCGAATGGCGCCCATCTGTGGGACGCCGGAAGGCACCTGCCGGGAGCTTGGCTGGAGGGAGGTGAAATGCCAACAAAAAAGGACTTAGATCGCTCTAAGTCCTTGATTTTGTTTGTCGAGCGGTGGTGGGTGCTGAGGGGCTCGAACCCCCGACCTACGCCTTGTAAGGGCGCCGCTCTACCAACTGAGCTAAGCACCCGCTCGACCATCACAGGCTGGCTGCCTGCAACTTGCTGATCGCTCCGCACCTCGCGGCAGTTGCCGTGGTTTGCGTTGCGAGGGCGCAAGTGTAATACAGGTGATTTCAGTTTGCCAAGACCTGCGCGCGCAAAAAAAAACGCCGCCGGGCATCGCTGCCCCGCGGCGTTTCATTCATGCGGCCAAAGCTGTGTCAGTGATGCAGACGCTCAACCTTGGCCGTGGCCTTGTCCGCCACTTCGGCGGGCTTGGCGTCTTCTTCCGGCAGCGGCTCGGGCTTGCGCTCGAGCGCCAGTTCCAGCACCTTGTCGATCCAGCGGACTGGCACGATCTCGATGGCGTTCTTCACGTTGTCCGGGATCTCGGCCAGATCCTTGACGTTTTCCTCCGGGATCAGCACCAGCTTGATGCCGCCCCGGTGGGCCGCCAGCAGCTTCTCCTTGAGGCCGCCGATCGGCAGCACCTCGCCGCGCAGCGTGATCTCGCCGGTCATGGCGACATCCGCGCGCACCGGGATGCCGGTCAGCACCGACACCAGCGCCGTGGTCATGGCACCGCCTGCGGACGGACCGTCCTTGGGCGTGGCGCCTTCGGGCACGTGGATGTGGATGTCGCGCTTCTCGAACATCTCATCCGTGATACCCAGGCGGCGTGCCCGCGAACGCACCACCGAACGTGCGGCCTCGACCGACTCCTTCATCACATCGCCCAGCGAACCGGTGCGCGTGATGTTGCCCTTGCCCGGCATGATCGCGGCTTCGATGGTCAGCAGGTCGCCGCCCACCTCGGTCCACGCCAGGCCGGTCACCTGGCCAACCTGGTTTTCCTTGCCGGCCAGGCCGAAGTCGTACTTGCGCACGCCGAGGAATTTGTCCAGGTTCTCGGAATCGACCTTGATCGTGCCCGACTCCTTCTTCAGCAGCAGCAGCTTGACCACCTTGCGCGCGATCTTGGAGACCTCGCGTTCCAGCGAACGCACCCCCGCTTCACGCGTGTAGTAGCGGATGATGTCGCGGATCGCGCTTTCGGCAACCTCGATCTCGCCTGCCTTCAGACCGTTGTTCTTGATCTGCTTGGGCAGCAGGTAGCGCTGCGCGATATTGACCTTCTCGTCCTCGGTGTAACCCGACAGGCGGATCACTTCCATACGGTCGAGCAGCGGCGGCGGGATGTTGAGCGAGTTCGACGTCGCCACGAACATCACGTCGGACAGGTCGAAGTCCACTTCGATGTAGTGGTCCTGGAACGTGTGGTTCTGTTCCGGGTCCAGCACCTCGAGCAGCGCCGACGACGGATCGCCGCGGAAATCCATGCCCATCTTGTCGATCTCGTCGAGCAGGAAGAGCGGATTGCGCACGCCGACCTTGGACAGGCTCTGCAGGATCTTGCCCGGCATCGAACCGATGTAGGTACGGCGGTGGCCGCGGATCTCGGCCTCGTCACGCACGCCACCCAGTGCCATGCGCACGAACTTGCGGTTCGTCGCGCGCGCCACCGACTGGCCGAGCGAGGTCTTGCCCACGCCGGGAGGCCCGACCAGGCAGAGGATAGGCGCCTTCACCTTGTCCACGCGCTGTTGCACCGCGAGGTACTCGAGAATGCGTTCCTTGACCTTCTCCAGGCCGTAGTGGTCTTCATCCAGCACGCGCTCGGCGTTGGCCAGGTCGTTGTTGACCTTGCTCTTCTTGCGCCACGGCAGGTTCACCAGCGTGTCGATGTAGTTGCGCACGACGGTGGCTTCGGCCGACATCGGCGACATCAGCTTGAGCTTCTTGAATTCGGCGTCGGCCTTCTTCTTGGCTTCCTTCGGCATGCGCGCAGCCTTGATGCGCTTGTCGAGCTCTTCCAGGTCGGCGCCTTCTTCGCCCTCGCCCAGTTCCTTCTGGATGGCCTTGACCTGCTCGTTCAGGTAGTACTCGCGCTGGCTCTTCTCCATCTGGCGCTTGACGCGGCCACGGATGCGCTTTTCAACCTGAAGGATGTCGATCTCGCCCTCGAGCTGCGACAGCAGGCTTTCCAGGCGTTCGGTCACATTGACCATCTCCAGGATCTTCTGCTTCTGCTCGAGCTTGATCGGCAGGTGCGCGGCGATGGTATCCGCCAGGCGGCCTGCCTCGTCGATGCCTGACAGCGAAGTCAGGATCTCAGGCGGGATCTTCTTGTTGAGCTTCACGTACTGGTCGAACTGCGACACGATCGCGCGGCGCAGGGCCTCGGTCTCGGCGCTTTCGCCAGGTGCGGGCGGCACGGGCACGGCTTCGCACATGAAATGCGATTCGTCCTCGCTCACCTCGCGGATGTTTGCGCGTTGCGTACCCTCGACCAGCACCTTCACGGTACCGTCGGGCAGCTTCAGCATTTGCAGGATATTAGCGATGCAGCCGACCTCATACAGGTCGTCGGCGGTCGGCTCATCTTTGGCCGCCGTCTTCTGGGCCACGAGCATGATGCTCTTGCCCGCCTCCATCGCAGTCTCAAGCGCCTTGATGGACTTCGGGCGTCCCACGAACAGCGGGATCACCATGTGCGGAAACACCACCACGTCGCGCAGCGGCAACAGTGGGAGGCGAATCGGCTCGGCCGGGAGGAGTTGTGTTCCGGACATCATTTTCCCCAAGTCAGTCATTTAAGGCGTAAATTGGGCCGCCCGAATCGATTACAAGATACGTGCCAATCGATTCATCAAGGCAGGCAGATGCCGCTTCCTGCACTTGCTGGCCCCTCTGAAACAGCATACCCGCGTTTCCTCCCTCTCGTCGGTAGAAATAAACAAAAAAAGCCGCTCGCTTCTACGCGAACGGCCTTTCCGCCCAGCTGCCGGTGTGGTCCCGACCACTTACCACGTCTGGCAGCCCTCGCGATTAGTTGGACCCCGCCACCTTGGGCTGCTGCTCTTCGTACATCAGCAGCGGAGGTGCATCGCCGTTGATCGTATTTTCATCGATCACCACCTTCTGCACGCCCTTGTAGTTGGGCAGGTCGTACATGACGTCCATCAGCGACTGCTCCAGGATCGAACGCAGGCCGCGGGCCCCGGTCTTGCGGCGGATCGCCTTGCGGGCGATGGCGCTCAGCGCACCCGGGCGGATTTCCAGCTCGACGCCTTCCATTGCCAGCAGCTTCTGGTATTGCTTGACCAGCGCGTTCTTGGGCTCGACCAGGATCTGCATCAGCGCGGCCTCGTCCAGCTTGGACAGCGTGGCGACCACCGGCAGGCGGCCGATCAGTTCGGGGATCAGGCCGAACTTGATCAGGTCTTCCGGCTCCGTCTGCGGCAGCACTTCGCTGGCGTCGCGCTCATCCTTGCTCTTGACCTGCGCGGCAAAGCCGATGCCGGTCTTGTCCGAGCGCTGCATGATGACCTTCTCCAGGCCATCGAAGGCGCCGCCGCAGATGAACAGGATGTTGGTCGTGTCCACCTGCAGGAAGTCCTGGTTCGGATGCTTGCGGCCACCCTGCGGCGGCACCGATGCCATGGTGCCTTCGACCAGCTTGAGCAGTGCCTGCTGCACGCCCTCGCCCGACACGTCGCGGGTGATCGACGGGTTGTCGGACTTGCGCGAGATCTTGTCGATCTCATCGATGTAGACGATGCCGCGCTGCGCCTTCTCAACTTCGTAGTTGCAGTTCTGCAGCAGCTTCTGGATGATGTTCTCGACGTCCTCGCCCACGTAGCCGGCTTCGGTCAGCGTGGTCGCGTCGGCGATCACGAACGGCACGTTGAGCAGGCGCGCCAGCGTCTGCGCGAGCAGCGTCTTTCCCGAGCCGGTCGGCCCGATCAGCAGGATGTTGCTCTTGGACAGCTCGACATCGTCCTTCTTGCCGAGGTGCTTGAGGCGCTTGTAGTGGTTGTAGACCGCCACGGCCAGGATCTTCTTGGCCTGTTCCTGGCCAATCACATACTGGTCCAGGCTTTCGCGGATCTCGTGGGGCGTGGGGAGGTCCGAGCGCGCGGCCGCAGCGGCGTCTTTCTCGGATGCCGTGGCCTCGTCGCGAATGATCTCATTGCACAGGTCGATGCATTCGTCGCAAATGAACACCGACGGGCCGGCAATCAGCTTCTTGACCTCATGCTGGCTCTTGCCGCAGAAGGAGCAGTACAGAAGCTTTTCGCTGGATGAACCTTTTTTGTCCGCCATAGGAATCAGTCACTTTTGCTGTGCGCACACCGCGGGGCGAAAGGCTCCCCGGAGATACGCTTCAACGCATCATACGCCAAAACAATTGGCACCACCGGCGGTTCCCCCCGGCTGTGGGGCAAAAGCAAAAAACGAGGCACGGGGCCTCGTTCCGGTGTAGCCTTCGCCATTTGAGCCCTTGCCAGCCTGGCCGGCCGCCGCTGCCGATTGCGCCACGGCGGCCCGCTGCATCAGCCGCGACGGGCGAGGACCTTGTCGATCAGGCCGTAGTCAACCGCCTGGTCGCCGCTCATGAAGTTGTCGCGATCGGTGTCGCGCGCAATCTTCTCGACCGGCTGGCCCGTCACCTCGGACAGGATGGTGTTGAGGCGCTCGCGCAGGTACAGGATCTCGCGCGCCTGGATCTCGATGTCCGAGGCCTGGCCGCGCGCGCCGCCCAGCGGCTGGTGGATCATGATGCGCGAGTTGGGCAGCGCCGAACGCTTGCCCTTGGCGCCAGCCGCCAGCAGGAACGCGCCCATGCTTGCCGCCATGCCCATGCACAGCGTGGACACGTCCGGCTTGATGAACTGCATGGTGTCGTAGATCGCCAGCCCCGCCGATACGGAACCGCCCGGCGAGTTGATGTACAGCGACACGTCCTTGTCGGGGTTCTCGCTCTCGAGGAACAGCAGCTGGGCCACCACCAGGTTGGCGGTCTGGTCATTGACCTCGCCCACCATGAACACCACGCGCTCCTTCAGCAGGCGCGAGTAGATGTCATAGGCGCGCTCGCCCCGGCCGGACTGCTCGACGACCATCGGCACCAGCCCCAGGCCCTGGGTTTCCAGTGCCGAAGCCTGCGTGGTGGCGAGACGGTCAAGCAAATCATTGCGGGTCATGCATGTTCTCCATGGATTCGTCGGATCGCAAGGCCATCCGGGGTAACTCGGGACGTTGCCCCGCCCCACGCCGTGGCGCGGGGCTGCGGGTCACTTCCGGCCTCAGGCTTGCTGCTGGTTGCCTTCGGCGGTGAGTTCCTCGAAGGACACCTTCTTGTCGGTGACCTTGGCCTTGTCGCACACGAAATTTACCACGTTGTTTTCGAGCACGTAGGCTTCCATTTCGGCCAGGCGCTGCTGGTCGCCGTAGTACCAGCGCATGACTTCCTTCGGGTCTTCGTAGCTCTTGGCGAAGTCCTCGATCTCGGCCTTGATCTGGTCAGCCTTGGCTTCCAGGCCGTTGGCCTTGACGATCTCGGCCAGGATCAGGCCCAGCTTGACGCGGCGCTCGGCCTGCTGCGCGAACATCTCGGCCGGGATCGGCATGTCCTTGGCGTTGGGCATGCCACGCTGCTCCAGGTCGCGGCGGGCCATTTCCACCAGGCGTTCCTGGTCCTGCTCGATCAGGGCCTTGGGCACGTCCAGCTCGCTGGCCTTCAGCAGCGCTTCCATGACCTGGTCCTTCAGCATGGAATGCGTGCGGCGCTTCACTTCGCGCTCGAGGTTCTCGCGGATATCGGCGCGCATCTTGTCGACGCTGCCGTCGGCGATGCCCAGCGACTTGGCGAAGGCATCATTGACTTCCGGCAGGTGCGCCCACTCGATCTTCTTCAGCGTCACGGTGAACTCGGCGGTCTTGCCGGCCACTTCCTTGCCGTGGTAGTCCTCCGGGAAGGCCAGCGGGAAGGTCTTGCTTTCGCCGACCTTCAGGCCCAGCGCGGCCTGCTCGAACTCGGGCAGCATGCGGCCTTCGCCCAGCACGAACGGGAAGTCCTCGGCCTTGCCGCCGGCGAACTCTTCACCGTCGATCTTGCCGACGAAGTCCAGCGTCACGCGGTCACCGTTCTGGGCGGTGACGTCGGCACCGCCGTCGCCATGCTCGCCGGCTTCGCCGCGGGCGTGGTAGTGCACGCGCTGCTTGCGCAGGATGTCGATGGTCTTGTCGACTTCGGCATCGGTGATTTCAGTGCCGGTGCGGGTGACTTCGGCAGCCGACAGGTCGCCGATGGTCACTTCCGGGTACACCTCGAAGGTGGCGTCGAAGGCGACTTCGTCCTCGCCCACGCCTTCGTTCTTGATCTCGAACTTGGGCTGGCCGGCAACCTTGACGTCCTGTTCCTTGGTGATGTCGAAGAACTTGCGTGCGGCCTTGTCGAAGCGCACTTCGAACTCGACCTGCTGGCCGTACTGCTTCTCGACCATCTTCATCGGCACCTTGCCCGGACGGAAGCCCGACATCTTCACGGTCTTCGACAGGCGAACCAGGCGCTCCTGCTTTTCCTTCTCCACTTCGGCCTTGGGGATGGCCAGGGTCACCTTGCGGTCCAGCTTGCCGAGGTTCTCAATCACGTTCGACATGGTCGTAGATCCAATCCAGAAAATGTAGTTGTGTTCGTAGGTGCTACCGCTTGCGCATGTACCGCCCGCTTTACCGCCACGGCGCCGTCACCACAGGACAGCCGGGGCGGCGCACCGGCGAACGGGAAGCTCCGCGCAAACGGAAAACGGGGATTATCGCACGGTTTTCATTCGCTTCCGGCAGATTTTGCCCGGAACGGGCCCGGACCCGCCCGCCGGACTCGCGGTGCTATCCCGTCTGCCCATGGCGCAGCGCGCGCAGCAGCAGGCGTGCTGGATCCATCGCATCGGCCAGGTCCGACTCCAGCGGCAGGGGCTCGCCCTCGATCTGGCTGGCCAGCAGTTCCGCGCCCAGCGCTGCCCAGGTGAGGCCGCGCGACCCATATGCAAGGGCGGCGTAGAGCCCGGGCATGCGCGGCAGGTCACGCAAGTGCGCGCCGCGCAGCGATGCGGCCTGCGCCAGCGCGGCGGCCTCGTCAGGCACCTGGCCGACCAGCGGCAGCCGGTTGTGCGTGACCGTGCGCACGCCGACATAGCCGGAGAGCGTTGCGGGATCGATGGCGGCCACGGCATCGGCCTGGCGCGGCAGCATGCCGGACAGGCGCGCCAGGTTGGCCGCGTGGACCGCCGACTGCTCCACCAGCGGGCCCTCGTCGGCGTCGTAGCTGGAGCCGACCCGGCCGGCGCCGTCTGCGGCACGCGGCAGCAGGTAGCCGGCACCGGTCACCACGCAATCCGGCCAGCCGCCGAGCGCATCCACCTGCGCCGACCCCAGCGTGGTCAGCTGCCCGCGCACGCGCCGCATGGTCCAGTGCTGCCGCGGCAGCAGTTGCTGCGCCTCATGTGCGTTGGCCAGTACCAGCACCGGCGCCGATGCCAGCAATTCACCGTCCTGCCCGAGCGCCTGCCATTGCCCGTCAACGCGCGCGATTGCAGCAACCCGGCAGCCGAAACGTGCCGTCACCGCAGCGCCCGCTTGCGCCAGCTGCGCCGCGCAGATGTCCGGCGGCGCCACCCAGCCGCCTTGCGGAAACCACAGGCCGCCACGCGGCACGCCGGCATGGTGGGCCGCCGCCTCTTCAGCGCTCATCCAGCGCACGAATCCTTCCGGCAAGCCCTGCGCCGCCAGTGCGGCGCGCTGGGCGTCGCCCTCGGCTTCGTCCTCTCCGATCTGCAGCACGCCGCAGCCATGCCAGCCGACCGCATGGCCGGCCTCGGCCAGCGCCGCCCAGCCGCGCAGCGCGTACTGGTTGCCCGCGCGCGACAGCCGCGACAGCAGGCTGTCGTCGGCGGACACGTGCGCATGCATGGCCGCCGCGCGATGCGCCGAGGTCTGCCGCGCTGGCCCGTCGTGGCCATCGAACAGCGTCACGCGCCAGCCGCGCGCGGCCAGCCGCTCGGTCACGGCGCAGCCGGCCAGGCCGGCGCCGATCACGATGGCATGGCGCTCGGCCCATTGCGCCGCCAGTGGCGGCGCGTGGCGGCGCGCTTTCCATTGCGGGCGGAAGCGCGCGACGGTCATTTGCCACTTGCCGCCAAAGCCCGGCGCCTTGCTGACCTCGAAACCGACGTCCTTGAGCCCGCGCCGCACAAAGCCCGCGGCCGCCCACGTGGCCAGCCTGGCGCCTGGCCGGGCCAGCCGCGCCAGTCCGCGGAACACCTGCGGCGACCACATTTCCGCATTGCGCGCCGGCGCAAAACCGTCCAGGTAGAAGGCATCGACGCCGGCCGCCAGCCGCGGCAGCATCTGCTCGATATCGCCCAGCGCCAGCGTCAGCATCACGCGCCCGCCGTCGAAGGCCAGGCGGTGCAGACCCGGCAGCGCCAGCGGCCATTGCGCCTGCAGCGCCTGCGCCAGCGGCTGCAGCCCGTCCAGCCCGGCGTGCAACTGCGCCAGCCCTTCGCGGGTGAACGGGTGCTTTTCGATCGAGACGAAATGCAGCGATCCGCAGCGCTGGGGATCATCGCGCCACGCCTGCCAGGTCGCAAGGAAATTCAGCCCCAGGCCGAAGCCGGTCTCGACGATGACGAACTGGCGCTGTCCGGCCCACGCCTGCGGCAGGCCGTTGCCGCCCAGGAAGACATGGGCGGCCTGCGCCAGCCCGCCTTCGGTGCTGTGGTAGACGTCGTCGTAGCGGGGCGAATACGGGATGCCTTCGGCAGACAGGATGGGCTCGGCGGGCTCTAGTGCGCGCGGCATGGGACAGGAAACTCGGCGAAAAGCAAAATGCCCGGGCGGATTCGCCGGGGCGTGAGAGCGGGGTTGGCCGGGGTGGGCAACTCGCGCCGGATGGTAGCATAGCGGCCTTCCCGCAGACCGCACCGCCCTGCCCCTTGATCTGCGCCGCCCAGGCGCCCCGCTCCACATGCTCAGCTACCGTCACGCCTTCCACGCCGGCAACCATGCCGATGTCCTCAAACACGCCGTCGTGGTGCAACTGCTCGAGCACCTGGCGCAGAAGGACAAGGCGTTCTGGTATATCGACACCCATGCCGGCGCCGGCCTCTATGCGCTGGACCACGCCTACGCGCAGAAGAAGGCCGAATTCGAAACCGGCATCGCGCCGCTGTGGCGCGCCGCCGCCAGCGGCACCCAGCTGCCGGCGATGCTGGACGAATACCTGGACCAGGTGCGCGCGCTCAACCCGGACGGCAACCTGCGCCACTACCCCGGCTCGCCCTGGCTGGCCTGGCAGATGCTGCGCGAGCACGACCGGCTGCGGCTGTTCGAGCTGCACAGCACCGAGATCCAGGTGCTGCGCGACAACTTCCGCGGCGCCGGGCGCCGCGTCATGCTGTACGACGGCGACGGCTTCGGCGGCATCAAGGCCATCCTGCCCCCGCCGCCGCGCCGCGCGCTGGTGCTGGTCGACCCCTCCTACGAGGACAAGCAGGACTACGCCCGCACCGTGCAGACCATCCGCGACGGGCTGGAGCGCTTTGCCACCGGCGTCTATGCGGTCTGGTACCCGCAGGTACAGCGGCGTGAATCGGTGCAGCTGCCGGTGCAGCTCAAGGGCCTGCCGCTCAAGAGCTGGCTGCACGTGACCCTGACCGTCAGGCATCCGGTCGAGGGCGGCCTGGGCCTGCACGGCAGCGGCATGTTCATCGTCAACCCGCCGTGGCGTCTGAAGGAATCGCTGCAGCAGGCCATGCCGGTGCTGACGGACCTGCTTGGCCAGGACGACGGCGCAAAGTTCACGCTCGAAGCCGAGGAGAGCTGAGGCGGCGCACCAGCCAGTCCAGCGCCATGCCCGCAGCCAGGCCGACGCTGTCGGCCAGCAGGTCGAGCCAGTCGGCCTCGCGGTAGCCGGTCTGCCCCTGCAGCAGTTCGATCAGCCCGCCGTACGCCACCAGTCCCAGCAAGACGGCCCAGCCACGGCCGGCGTAGGCGCGCCGGCCCAGCACGCCCAGCACCGCGAACGCCAGCATATGGTTGGACTTGTCCCAGCCGGTGGTCGGCAGGGGCTGCGTCGGCGGCATCAGCGAAAGCGCCAGCACCGCGGCCGCGCAGCCCCAGAACAGCAGGCGCCAGCGCAGCGGGGTCAGGGTCGGGAAGGCAATCATCGGCATGTGTGCGGGATCTGGAAAGCCGACAATATATCCCTGCCGCCTGCCGCCGCCACCGCAGCGCCCGGCAGGGCTGGATTCCCCCCGCGCCTTGCGCTACAATCCGCAGCCTCGTTGCACTGTAGACGCTAGCCATGCCGACGCCACGGTTCGGCGGCCAGTGCCGGCAGCAGCGGACAGATGAAAGGCGGGCAGTTCCAGCCGCCTTTTTTGCTTTCCTGTCCGGCGCAGCCAGCGAGCATCGCGGCCGCCCGCCCGGGCAGCGCCGCAAGGACCGCGAGGGTGGCGAAATTGGTAGACGCACCAGGTTTAGGTCCTGACGCCAGCAATGGTGTAGGGGTTCGAGTCCCCTCCCTCGCACCACCCGCCCTTCAAGTGGCGGACTGACAACTTCCGTTTTCAAATTCCCCTTCAGCCCGCTTCTCCCGGCAGGCACCTCCATGTTGCGCCACTTTCCATACTGCGCCAGCGACGGTATCATTTTGTCATCGTATCGATAATCGATACATACGTATATTGGTGCAATATTCACTCATCGTGGTGCAGCCATCCCGCGGATGGTGCCGCCCGGCCTCTCGCCCGCGACCCAACTATGCCGTCAAAACCCGTCCCGCTACCCGCGCCCGACCGCGACAACCCGCTGTTCAACCAGTCGCTGGAAAAAGGCCTCGAAGTCCTGCGCGCCTTCAATGGCGTGCACCGCACGCTGACCCTGTCGGAGCTGGCCACGCTGACCGGCATGAACAAGAGTTCGGCGCAGCGCACCATCCATACGCTGGAAGCGCTGGGCTATGTCGACAAGCACCCGCAGACGCGCCGCTTCCGGCTGACGCCGCGGGTGATGGAGATCGGCTACAACTACCTGGCGGCCGACGCGCTGATCCCGGTGGCCAGCCCCTACCTGTCGCAGCTGGCCGCAGCCAGCGGCGAGACCGCCAACCTGACCGAGCCGGTCGGGCTGGACATGGTCTACGTGGCCCAGCTGATGACCGCCAAACACATGCCGGTGCTGACGCCGGTGGGCATGCGCATCCCGATGTACTGCACCAGCTCCGGCCGGGCCTACCTCAGCACGCTGCCCGACGAGCAGGTCCTGGCGATGCTGGAGCAGTCGGCACGCGTGGCGCGCACGCCCGCGACGCTGACCGGCGTGGATGCGATCTTCGAGCGCGTGGCGGCGTGCCGCCGGCTGGGCTACGCCAGCAATGAAGAGGAACTGTTCATCGGCGACATGGGCCTGGCCGCGCCCATCATCAACAGCCAGGGCGTGGCGGTCGGCGCGGTGCACGTGTCGCCGCCGGCCAGCCGCTGGAACATGGCCGAGGCGCAGAAAAAGCTGGCGCCGCTGGTGATGGAATGCGCGCGGGCGATCTCGCGCTCGATCGCCCATTGAGGCCCGGCACGGCGAACTCCCGCCAGCTTGCGCAGGGGTGGTAGAACACCTGAGTGCCAGTGCCTTTCGCGGACCCTTGCCGCGATCTATGCTGAAGGTGTCGGGGCGGCACCGCGCCGGTCCGGCATCGTTATCTCAGCCCTGATCGGAGGGCATATGAAATTCCCCGCTTTACTGTTGGCAGCGTCGATGACCGCTGGCTGGTCATCGTTTGCACAGGCCGCCGGATGCCAGTACGACATGCAGTGCAAAGGAGAGCGGATCTGCCAGCAAGGGCAGTGCGTCTTTCCTGACGCGGAAGAAACCGCGGAAGCCGGTGGGCCGGCGCCGCTGTCGGCGACCAAGCGCACGCCGGCTCCACCACCGCCCCGTGGGTGCTGCACCGTGGCAGGCAAGCTGAAGCTGTCACCGGCCGCGGCCGCGGATACCAGCCTGGCGAGCGGCGATGCGTGCCAGGGGCTGACCGCCTCGGGCAAGCCGGTTCCCGGCACGATCTGCAACTAGCCCCGGATCTGGCGCTAGCGCCCTAGCGCCCTAGCGCGCGTGCGCCAGCATGGCCTGCAGCAGCACGTTGGCGCCCGCCTCGATGTGCTCGGGCAGCGCGTCTTCCAGCTCGTTATGGCTGATGCCGTCCTTGCACGGCACGAAGATCATGCCGGTGGGCGCGCGCCGCGCGACGTAGACCGCGTCGTGGCCGGCGCCGCTGACCACGTCCATATGCGGCAGGCCCAGCGCCGTGGCCGCGCGCCGCACGCTGTCAACGCATTCGGGCGCGAACACGCACGGCTCGAACTTCACCACCTGGCGGATTTCGACCTCAACGCCGGCGGCCAGGGTAATGCCTTCGAACGCCGCCTGCATGGCCGCGTGCATGCGGTCCAGGCCAGCCTGCGACAGGTTGCGGAAGTCGACCGAGAAATCGACCCGGCCCGGAATCACGTTGCGCGAGTTCGGCGAGACCTGCAGGTAGCCGACCGTGCCGCGCCCGTGCGGCGCCTCGTCGCGCGCGATCTGGTTGACCGCCTCGACCATGCGCGCGGCCGCCAGCATCGCGTCGTGGCGCAGCGCCAGCGGCGTCGGGCCGGCGTGCGCGTCCATGCCGGTCACGGTCACGTCGTACCACTGCTGGCCCAGCGCGCCCGAGACCACGCCGATCGGCAGGCCGGCCGCCTCCAGCACCGGCCCCTGCTCGATATGCGCCTCGAAGTAAGCCGCGAACATGCCGCCCGGCACCGCGCCCGCCGGCTGCGCGCCGCGGTAGCCGATGGCCACCAGCGCGTCGCCCACGCTGACGCCATCCACATCGGTCTGCGCGCGCGTAAAAGCCGCGTCGAACTCTCCGGCGAACACGCCCGAGCCCATCATCACCGGCGTGAAGCGCGTGCCCTCCTCGTTGGTCCAGAACGCAACCTCCAGCGGCGCGCGCGTGACGATGCCCAGGTCGTCGAGCGTGCGCATGACTTCCAGGCCGGCCAGCACGCCGAAGTTGCCGTCGAACTTGCCGCCCGAGGGCTGGGTGTCGATATGGCTGCCGGTGGCCACGGCGCGCGCGTCGGGGTCGCTGCCGGCGCGGCGTGCGAAGACGTTGCCGATCTCGTCGATGCGCACGTCGAGCCCGGCCTCGCGGCACCACTGCACCACCAGGTCGCGCCCTTTGCGGTCGGCTTCGGTCAGCGCGATGCGGCACACGCCGCCCCTGGGCGTGGCGCCGATCGCGGCGAGGTCCATCAGCGCTTGCCACAGGCGGGCGCCATTGATGCGGGGAAGGTGTAGCTGGTCCATGTCTGGTTGCGGGTGAGGTGGAGGGAGAGGAAACGGCAGCAGGTTCAGCAAGAAGCAGACCACCGTCGCCCGCACTTCGGCCCGGGTTCTCTGCCCTGTCACCGTGGCACATGACTTGCTTTGCAGACATCCGTCCCCTCAAGCCAACCCAGGAGCAAGCCTGTGCACCACGATCCCTCCCTTCTCGCGAAAGGTCTCAAGTCAGCTGCCTCGCTCATGAGCGCCGCCGTGCTGGCGCTGCTCGCGCTGCCCGGTGCCGCCCATGCCGACAAGGTGCTGCGCATCGGCATGACCGCCGCCGACATCCCGCGCACGCTCGGCCAGCCCGACCAGGGTTTTGAGGGCAACCGCTTCTCCGGCATCCCGATGTACGACGGCCTCACCCAATGGGACCTGTCCAGGGGCAACGGCCCCAGCCTGCTGATCCCGGGCCTGGCCACCGAATGGAAGGTCGACGCCGCCGACAAGACCAGATGGGTATTCAAGCTGCGCCCTGGCGTCAAGTTCCACGACGGCACCCCGTTCAACGCCGACGCCGTGGTCTGGAACGTCGGCAAAGTGCTGGACAAGACCGCCAGGCAGTTCGATCCCAGCCAGGTCGGCGTGACTGCCTCGCGCATGCCGACGCTGCGCACGGCAAGGAAGATCGACGACCTCACCGTCGAGCTGGTCACCTCGGAGCCGGATTCGTTCCTGCCCTACAACCTGACCAACCTGTTCATGGCCTCGCCCACGCAGTGGGAGAAGAAATTCGCCGCGGTGCCGGCCTCGGTCACCGATCCGGTCGAGCGCTCCAAGCAGGCCTGGGTCGCGTTTGCCGCCGACGCCGCCGGCACCGGGCCGTTCAGGATGAGCCGCCTGGTGCCGCGCGAGCGCCTGGAAGTGGTGCGCAATGCGCAATACTGGGACCCGAAGCGCGTGCCAAAGATCGACAAGGTGGTGATGGTGCCGATGCCCGAGGCCAACGCGCGCACCGCCGCGCTGCTGTCGGGCCAGGTCGACTGGATCGAAGCCCCGGCGCCCGACGCCATCGCCCAGATCAAGAGCCGCGGCTTCCAGGTCTACGCCAACGCGCAGCCGCATATGTGGCCGTGGCAGCTGTCGTTCGCGCCCGGCTCGCCGTGGCTGGACAAGCGCGTGCGCCAGGCCGCCAACCTGTGCGTCAACCGCAGCGGCCTGAAGACGCTGCTGGGTGGGTACATGGCCGAGGCCAAGGGCATCGTCGAGACCGGCAATCCGTGGTGGGGCAATCCGAAGTTCGATATCAAGTACGACCCGGCCGCGGCGAAGAAGCTGATGCAGGAGGCCGGCTACTCGGCCGCCAAACCGGTCAAGGTCAAGGTGCAGGTGTCAGCGTCGGGCTCCGGCCAGATGCAGCCGCTGCCGATGAACGAGTACGTGCAGCAGAACCTGAAGGAGTGCTTTATCGACGTCGACTTCGACGTGGTCGAGTGGAACACGCTCTTCACCAACTGGCGCGTCGGCGCCAAGGACGCCAGCGCGCACGGCGCCAACGCCATCAACGTCAGCTTTGCGGCAATGGACCCGTTCTTCGCCATGGTCCGCTTCGTCAGCACCAAGACGCAGCCGCCGGTCTCGAACAACTGGGGCTACTTCGGCAATGCCGAGTTCGACAAGCTGATCGAGAACGCGCGCACCTCGTTTGACGAGAAATCGCGCGACGCGGCGCTGGCCAGGCTGCATGCCCGCATCGTCGAGGAGTCGCCGTTCGTGCTGATCGCGCACGACGTCGGCCCGCGCGCGATCTCGAAGAAGGTCAAGGGCGTGGTGCAGCCGCAGAGCTGGTTTATCGATATCGCGACGATGTCGATGGACTGATCCCGGCCGCGCCCGACGGACGCCGCGCGGCAGCCCCGCCGCCGCGCGGCCCGGCAATCCCGCCCGGTCTTTCCCGCGTGCCGCGCACCGCGCACGCACGCCCCCAACTTGCCGGATCCTCCCATGCAATACCTGTTCCGCCGCATCCTCTATGCCATCCCCATCCTGCTCGGGGTGGCGCTGCTGTGCTTCTCGCTGGTCCATATCGCCCCCGGCGATCCGCTGGTGTCGGTGCTGCCGCCCGACGCCTCGGAGGACCTGCGCCGCCAGCTGACCGCGCTCTACGGCTTCGACAAGCCCTTCCTGGAGCAATTCGTGCACTGGCTGGGCCGCGCGCTGCAGGGCGACCTGGGCACTTCGATCGCCACCAGCCGGCCGGTGATGGCCGAAGTCGGCGCCGCCGTGGTCAATTCCCTGCGCCTGGCCACCGTGGCCACGCTGATCGGCTTCAGCTTCGGCTGCCTGTTCGGCTTTGTCGCCGGCTACCTGCGCGATTCCGTGGCCGACCGCACCGCGTCGCTGCTGTCGGTGCTGGGCGTCAGCATCCCGCACTACTGGCTGGGGATGGTGCTGGTGATCGCGTTCTCGGTGCTGCTGGGCTGGCTGCCGGCCACCGGCGCCGGGCCGGGCGGTTCGGGCGACTGGGCGTGGGACTGGGAGCACATGCAGTACATGCTGCTGCCGGCGGTGACCATGTCGGTGATCCCGATGGGCATCGTGGCGCGCACGGTGCGCGCGCTGGTGGCGGAGATCCTGGCCAACGAGTTCATCGTCGGCCTGCGCGCGCGCGGCCTGTCCGACCTGGCCGTGTTCCGCCATGTGCTCAAGAACGTGGCGCCGACCGCGCTGTCGGTGATGGGCCTGCAACTGGGCTACCTGCTGGGCGGCTCGATCCTGATCGAGACCGTGTTCTCGTGGCCCGGCACGGGCTTCCTGCTCAACTCCGCCATCTTCCAGCGCGACTTCCCGCTGCTGCAGGGGACCATCCTGGTGCTGGCGGTGTTCTTCGTGCTGCTCAACCTGCTGGTCGATGCGCTGCAGACGCTGTTCGACCCGCGCATCCAGCGCAACTGAGGAGGCCGACATGGACATGACTCTCGACCAATCACCGGCCGCCGCTGCGGTGCAGCGCTCGCCCGGCTACTGGACCACGGTCGGCCGGCGCCTGCTGCGCAACCGGCTGGCCATGCTGGCCGCGCTGGTGCTGCTGGGGCTGGTGCTGATGGCGCTGTTCGCCCCGGCACTGATGCCCGCCGACCCGTACGCGGCATCGATCCTCAAGCGCCTCAAGCCGATCGGCACCGAGCACTTCCCGCTGGGCACCGACGAGCTGGGACGCGACATGCTGTCGCGGCTGATGCTGGGCGCGCGGCTGTCGCTGTTCATGGGCATCACGCCGGTGCTGCTGGCCTTTGTCATCGGCAGCGCACTCGGCATCGTCGCCGGCTATGCCGGCGGCTGGACCAACACCGTGATCATGCGGCTCACCGACGTCCTGTACGCGTTCCCGTCGGTGCTGCTGGCGATCGCGCTGTCGGGCACGCTGGGCGCGGGCGTGGGCAATGCGCTGCTGTCGCTGACCATCGTCTTCATCCCGCAGATCGTGCGCGTGGCCGAAAGCGTGACCACCCAGGTGCGCAACCGCGAGTTTGTCGACGCGGCGCGTGCTTCCGGGGCATCGTCGCTGACCATCGTGCGCGCCCATGTGCTCAACAACGTGCTTGGGCCGATCTTCGTCTATGCCACCAGCCTGATCTCGGTGTCGATGATCCTGGCCTCCGGGCTGTCCTTCCTGGGCCTGGGCGTCAAGCCGCCCGAGCCGGAGTGGGGCCTGATGCTCAACACGCTGCGCACGGCCATCTACACCCAGCCGTGGGTTGCCGCCCTGCCCGGCGCCATGATCTTCCTGACCTCGGTCTCGTTCAACCTGCTGGCCGACGGCATCCGCTCGGCCATGGAAATCAAGGACTGAACCATGCCAGCACTGATGCAGGCCCCTTCCCCACAGGCCGGCCGCGATGTCGGCGGCCCGGCGCAGCCGCTGGTGATCGCCCACCAGCTGGTCAAGCACTTCCCCATCAAGTCCGGCCTGCCCGGCCTGCGCGCGCGCGCCGCGTCGGTACGCGCGGTCGATGGCGTCAGCTTCGACGTGCGCAAGGGCGAGACCCTGGGCGTGGTCGGCGAGTCCGGCTGCGGCAAGTCCACTACCGCGCGGCTGCTGATGCAGCTGACCCAGCAGGACAGCGGCGAGCTGATCTTCGACGCGCAGGGCGTGGGCTCGGCCCAGCTGCCGATGAAGCAGTTCCGCAGCCAGGTGCAGATGGTGTTCCAGGACAGCTATTCGTCGCTGAACCCGCGCCTGACCATCGAGGCCTCGATCGCCTTCACGCCACAAGTCCATGGCGTGCCGGCGCGCGAAGCCACCGAGCGCGCCCGCTACCTGCTGCAGCGCGTCGGGCTGGACCCGGCGCGCTTTGCCGGGCGCTACCCGCACGAGCTGTCGGGCGGGCAGCGCCAGCGCGTCAACATTGCCCGCGCGCTGGCGCTGCGCCCGCGGCTGGTGATCCTGGACGAGGCGGTCTCGGCACTGGACAAGTCGGTGGAGGCGCAGGTGCTGAACCTGCTGCTGGACCTGAAGGCCGAGTTCGACCTGACCTACGTCTTCATCAGCCACGACCTCAACGTGATCCGCTACCTGTGCGACCGCGTGATGGTGATGTACCTGGGCAAGGTGGTGGAGATCGCGGATACCGAGACCCTTTATCGCCACCCGGCGCACCCGTACACGCGCGCGCTGCTGGCGTCGATGCCGTCGATGGACCCGGACCACCGCACCGCGGTCGCGCCGCTGGCGGGCGACCCGCCCAATCCGATCAACCCGCCGCCCGGCTGCAGCTTCCATCCGCGCTGCGCCATGGCGCAGGACGTGTGCGCGCGGCGCGAGCCGCAGCTGACCGACCTGGTGGCCGGGCATCCGGTCGCCTGCCTGCTGGCCACTGCGCCCTGAGGAGCCCACCATGTCCACCACCCCACAAAGCACGCCCGGCGCGCCCATGATTTCGGTGCGGGACCTGCACGTCACCTTCTCCGGCGGCGGCAAGACCATCCGCGCCGTCAACGGCGTCTCGCTCGACGTGGGCGCCGGCGAGGCCGTGGCCCTGATCGGCGAATCCGGCTCCGGCAAGAGCGTCACGCTGCGCGCGCTGATGCGCCTGCACCCGCCGCGCCGCACCCGCATGGCAGGCGAGATCCACGTCGACGGCGCCGACGTGATGGCGCTCGACCAGCGCGCACTGGCCCGGCTGCGCGGCGGCACCATGGCGATGGTGTTCCAGGAGCCGCTGCTGGCGCTAGACCCCGTCTACACCGTGGGCCAGCAGATCGTCGAATGCATCCGCACCCACGACAAGGTCTCGGCCGCTGAGGCGCGCGAGCGCGCGCTGCAGGCGCTTGAGTCCGTGCGCATTCCCAGCCCGGAGCGGCGGCTGGCAGCGTATCCGCACGAGATGTCGGGCGGCATGCGCCAGCGCGCGATGATCGCGCTGGCACTGTCGGCGCGGCCCAGGATCCTGCTGGCCGACGAGCCCACCACCGCGCTGGACGCCACCGTGCAGATCCAGGTGCTGATCCTGCTGCGCGAGCTGCAGCGCGAACTGGGGCTGTCCATCGTCTTCGTCACCCACGATATCGGCGCGGCGGTGGAGATCGCCGACCGCGTCGCGGTGATGTACGGCGGGCGCATTGTCGAGGAAGGCCCGATCCGCACCCTGCTGCGCGCGGCGCGCCACCCCTACACCATCGCCCTGCTGCAGAGCCGCCAGCATGGCATGGACCGCGGCCAGCGGCTGCAGGCCATCGGCGGCGCCCCGCCCGACCTGGCCGCGCTGCCGCCGGGCTGCACCTTCGCGCCGCGCTGCCCGCATGCGCGCCCGCAATGCCTGGCCGAGGTGCCGCGGGCGGTCACCGTCGGCACCGGCCACCGCGTCAGCTGCGTGCTCGCCGCCGAGCCAGCGGTCGCCACCGCGGCATAAGCCCCATCCCACAACCCCAATGTATTCCAGGCCCCTCATGACGCTTGCCACCCATCCTGCCCGCGCCTTCATGCCGTACCCTCAGATTGCTGTCCCGCACGCCGCCAGCGGCCCGCTGCAGGGCCTGAGCTTTGCCGTGAAGGACCTGTTCGATGTAGCTGGCTATCCGACCGGCGGCGGCAATCCGCACGTGCTGGCGCGCTCGGGCATCAAGGCCGCGACCGCGCCGGCGGTGCAGCGGCTGCTGGATGCCGGCGCCGCCTTCGTCGGCAAGACCCACACCGACGAGCTGGCCTTCTCCATGAACGGCCAGAACGCCCACTACGGCCGCCCGGTCAACGGCGCGGCGCCGGACCGCATCACCGGCGGCTCGTCGTCGGGCTCGGCCTCGGCGGTATCGAACGGCTTGTGCGACTTCGCGCTGGGCTCCGACACCGGCGGCTCGGTGCGTGCGCCGGCCAGCCATTGCGGCCTGTTCGGCATCCGGCCCACGCACGGGCGCATTTCGCTGGAGCGCTGCCTGCCGCTGTCCGAGAGCCTGGATACCTGCGGCTTTTTCGCGCGCGACATCGCCACCTTCGCGCGCGTGGCCGAGGTGCTGTTCGGCGCGGACCCGGCGCCGCTGCCGGCCGCGCCGCGGCTGCTGTTTGCCACCGACCTGTTCGCCCAGCCGACGCCGGAAGCCCGCGACGCGCTGGCACCGGCTGTCGCCCGGATCGAAGCCGCGCTGGGCCGGGCCGCGCCAGTCACCGTGGCCGACCGGCCGCTGTCCGAGCTGTGGTGGGCGTTCCGCTACGTGCAGGGCTGGGAGGCGTGGCACAGCGACGGCGAACTGATCGAGCAGCACGGGCTGGAGCTGGGTGCCGATGTCGCGGCACGCTTCGCCTTCTCGAAGGCCGTCACCCGCAGCCAGTTCGACGAAGCCAGTGCCGTGCGCCGCGACTTCACCGCGCACCTGGGCCGGCTGCTGGGGCAGGACGGCGTGCTGGTGCTGCCGACCATGCCCGATATCGCGCCGCTGCGCGCCGAGCCGGTCGAATCGCTGGAGACCTACCGCAACCTCGCCGCCCAGACGCTGTGCCTGACGCCGCTGAGCGGTTTCCCGCAGCTGAACCTGCCGCTGGCCGGCCGCGACGGCGCACCGCTCGGCATCTCGCTGCTGGGCCCCGCGGGCAGCGACCGCAGCCTGGTGGCACTGGCGGAGCTGATCATGGCGCACCAGGCGTGAGCCAGTAACGCAAACGGCACGCGGGTGGGCGCCCGGCGCCCCACCCGCGTCAGGTGGCCCGCCACCCGAAGGCGCCGCCAGCCAGCCCGGCGCTCCTACAATGCCGTCATCGCATTGGTCCGCCGGCCCGCGCCGCGCGGATAAGAGGAGCCCAGCATGTCCCCGGCCGGAGCCGCGCCAGCAGAATCCGCCCGCCAGTCCGCCACACCTGCCTTCGCGGTCACGCCGACCAAGCTGGTGCCGCCGCGCGGCGCCCGCCCGCTGATGCCGCGCGACACCCTGCTGGCGCGCCTGGCCGAGGCGCGGCGCCAGCGCTGCGTGGTGATCCAGGGGCCGGCCGGCTGCGCCAAGACCAGCACGCTGGCGGCGTGGCGCCAGGCCCTGCTGACGCTGGACTTCGACGTCGCCTGGCTGTCGCTCGCCCCGGAAGACAACAGCGTCGCGGCCTTCTTCAACGGCCTGGCCGCCAGCCTGGCCACCGTGGATCCGGCCATCGTGCGCGATGCCTGGGTGCTGATGGGCCGCGACGGCCACCAGTCCGCGGTCGAGCACTGGGTGATCACGCTGGTGCGGGCCATCGGCGCGCGCCGGCGCGAACTGGTGCTGATGCTCGACGACGTCCATCACCTGGACGACCCTGGCGTGGTGCTGGCGCTGCGCTGGCTGCTCGACTACGCGCCGCCGCAACTGCACGTGGTGCTGGCCTCGCGCACCGCGCCGCCGCTGTCGCTGGCGCGGCTGCGCACGCAGGGGCTGCTGTCGTCATTCGGGCTGGCCGACCTGCGCTTCTCGGCACAGGAATCCGCCCGCTTCCTGCAAGAACAGCTGGGCCACGTCGACGCCCGCGATGCCGGCCGGCTGCATGAACTCACCGACGGCTGGGCCGCCGGCCTGCAGCTCTTTGCCATCGACCTGAAGGGCAAGCGCGGCGGATCGTACAACCCGGTCCAGGTGCGCGACGCACAGACCTTTGCCAGCTATTTCGAGCGCGAGGTGCTGGTGCGGCTGACGCCGGATGACCTCGGCCTGCTCACCCGCATGGCGCTGTGCCACCGCTTTTGCGGCGCGCTGTGCGCCACCCTGCTGGGCCGGCCCGAAGCCGCCGCCGAGATCACCGCGCGGCTGGCGCACCTGGCGCGCGACGACCTGTTCATCGCGCAGATCGGCAGCGACAGCCATGGCGAAGCCTGGTACCGCCTGCACCCGCTGTTGCGCGAAGTGCTGCTGGGGCGCCTCGGCGGGCTGCCGCAGGGCACGCAGGCCGCGATGCACGCAGCGGCCTGGCAGTGGTTCAACGCGCATGGCGACGTCGACGAGGCCGTGCGGCACGCGGTGCTGGCCGGGGACAGCGCGGCCGCCGCCGACATGGTGCACGGCCGCGCGCACGGCCTGCTCGCGCGCGGCGAACTCAGCCAGCTGGCAGCGCTGGTGCGGCAACTCCCGGCGGAACAGATTCGGGCCCGCTTCGGCCTGCTGCTGGTCCAGGCCCACCTGCAGATGTATGCCGGCGACTCCGACGGACTGCAAGACAGCCTGCAGCGGATGCAGGCCCAGGCCGGGCGCCTGGGCCCGCGCGAGCACTATGCTCTGGCGATATTGCAAGGCAGCATCGCGCTGCTGCGCGACGACTCCGACGTCGTCGCCAACCTGCTGCCGACGCTGCAGCGCGTTCCGGCCGGCGCGGACGACTTCACCCTGACCGGGCGCGGCAACATCCTGTCGTGGATGCATATCTACCGCGGCGAATACGACCAGGCGCGGCGCGTGATCGAGGACGGCGCGCCCTGCGACGGCGCGCCGCGCGGCACGCTGCTGGGCCGCTGCATGGGCGGCATGACGCACGCGGTCGAGGGCCAGGTGCTGGTGGCCGAACGCGTGCTGCATGACGTGCTGGCCGACGCCGAGCAGCGCGGCGCCGCCTGCGCCGGCGTGGCCTGCATGGCGGCCGCGCTGCTGGGCGAGACCCTGTACGAACTCAATGATGTCGAGGCTGCCGCCGGCCTGCTCGATGCCCGCATCGACGTGCTGGTGCGCATCTCGATCCCCGACACCGTGCTGCGCGCGCTGCTGGCGCTGTCCTGCAGCCGCTGGCATGCCGGCGACCACGCCGGTGCGCTGGCGTGCCTGGACCGGCTGGAGCGCTACGGGCGGCGCCACCGGGTCGACCGCCTGGTGGCCGGGGCCCTGTCGCTGCGCTCGCGCCGGCTGCTGGAAGACGGCCATGTCGACGCCGCCGACGACGCGCTGCTGCGGCTGGAAGCGCTGGCGGCCCGGCATGCCGGCGCGGTGCGCAGCACCGCCTGGGAAGTGCGGGTCCACGCCGATCTGGCCCGCATCGGCATGTGCCTGCACCACAACGATTTCGACGGCGCGCTGGCGCGCCTGGAGCCGCTGGCGGCGCTGTCCGAGGCCGGCGGGCGCTGGTCCCGCGTGGCCACCTTGCGCGTGCTCATGGCGCAGGCCCACCGGGGCCGCCGCGATCCCGCCGCCGCGCGCCGGCAACTGCTCGACGCCCTGCGCATCGGCCACCGCCACGGGCTGGTGCGCAGCCTGCTCGATGCCTCGCCGCAGGTGCCGGCCATGCTGGCCGCGCTGGCCGGCGATGACAGCCTGGACCCGGTGCTGGCGTTCTACGCGCAGCGCCTGGCCGACGCCGCCGGTCCGGGCGCGTGCGCCAGTCCCGCTCCCTCCCCAGCCCCGGCCGCCCAACTCGCGCGCCTGGCCACCCTCAGCGAGCGCGAGCAGGAGGTGCTGGGCCTGCTCGCGCAGGCCATGCCGAACAAGAAGATCGCGCGCATCCTCAACGTGTCGCTCGACACGGTCAAGTGGCACCTGCGCAATGTCTACGCCAAGCTGGAAGTCACCGGACGTGACCAAGCCGTGGCCCGGCTGCGCGACGCCGGCGCCCTGCCCACCGCCTGATCTACCCCACCTACACCACCGGTGTAGGGACTTCCCACCCGCCCCCGGCCACACTGGATCCAATGAGGCAGCGACACCGCTGCCGTCCACCAGTCAGACCGGGAGCCATCGATGGAAATCATCCGCAACGTCTATCGCGAAGACCACGAGATGTTCAGGGAAACCGCGCGCCGCTTCTTCGAGCGCGAATGCCTGCCGCGCCAGGCCGCCTGGGACCAGGCCGGCTGCGTCGACCGCGAGACCTGGCTCAAGGCCGGCCGCGAGGGCCTGCTGTGCGTCACCGTGCCCGAGGAATACGGCGGCGGCGGCGGCGATTTCGGCCACTCCGCCGTGCTGGCCGAGGAATATCACCGCTCCGGCATTTCCGGCCCGAGCTTCTCGGTGCATTCGGACATCACCGCGCCCTACATCGTGCGCCTGGGCACCGAGGAACAGAAGCGCAAGTGGCTGCCCAGGATCTGCCGCGGCGAGAAGATCCTGGCCATCGCCATGACTGAGCCCGGCAGCGGCTCCGACCTGAAGTCGATCCGCACCAGCGCCGTGCGCGACGGCGACGAGTTCGTCATCAACGGCAGCAAGACCTTCATCTCCAACGGCCTGAACGCCGACATGATCGTGGTGGTCTGCAAGACCGATCCGGCGGCGGGCGCCAAGGGCGTCAGCCTGATCATGGTCGAGGCCGAGCGCGCGGGCTTTCGCCGCGGGCGCAAGCTGGAGAAGGTCGGCCAGCACGCCGCCGACACCGCCGAGCTGTTCTTCGACAACGTGCGCGTGCCGGTCACCAACCTGATCGGCAATGAGAACGGCGGCTTCATCCACCTGATGGAAGAGCTGCCGCAGGAACGCCTGATCATCGCCGTCTACTGCGCCGCCAAGCTGGAGCGCCAGCTTGAGCTGACGCTCCAGTACGTGAAGGACCGCCGCGCCTTCAACCAGACCGTGTGGGACTTCCAGAACACCAGGTTCAAGCTGGCCGACGTCAAGGCCCAGGCCGTGGCGGTGCGCACCATGGTCGACTACTACATCGGCAAGCACATGGTGCAGAAGCTGTCGCTGCAGGAGGCGGCCATCGCCAAGCTGTACGCCACCGAGACCCTGTGGAAGTGCATCGACGACATGGTGCAGCTGCACGGCGGCTACGGCTACATGCTCGAGTACCCGATCGCGCGCGCCTTTGTCGACATGCGCGTGACCCGCATCTTCGGCGGCACCAGCGAAGTGCTGCGCGACCTGATCGCGCGCAAGCTCTGAGCCCCTTTTTCGAAACCTCCTTCAGGAATCCATCATGAGCGAGAAAGTCCTGGTTGCCGGCGTCGGCATGATCCCCTTCGCCAAGCCCGGCGCAAGCCTGAGCTACACCGAAATGGGCGCCGAGGCCACGCGCCGCGCGCTGGCGGACGCCGGCATCGGCTACGAGCAGGTGCAGCAGGCCTTTGCCGGCTATGTCTACGGCGACTCCACCTGCGGCCAGACCGCGCTGTATGAAGTCGGCATGACCGGCATCCCCATCATCAACGTCAACAACAACTGCTCGACCGGCTCGACCGCGCTCTACCTGGCGCGCAAGGCAATCGAGAGCGGCGATGCCCACTGCGTGCTGGCGCTGGGCTTCGAGCAGATGCAGGCAGGCGCGCTGAAGTCGCACTGGGATGACCGCCCCGTCACCCGCGCCCGCTTCCAGCCGATCATGCACGGGCTGACCGCCGACATGGCGCACCTGCCGCAGGCCCTGCGCACCTTCGGCGGCGCCGGCCGCGAGCATATGCAGCGCTATGGCACCCGCATGGAAACCTTTGCCGCGGTGCGCGCCAAGGCCAGCCGCCATGCCGCCAACAACCCGCTGGCGCTGTTCCGCAAGGTCGTCACCACCGAAGACGTGATGAACGACGTGGAACTGCTGCCGGGCGTGATGACGCGCCTGATGGCCTGCCCCCCGACCTGCGGCGGCGCGGCCGCAATCCTGGTGTCCGAGCGCTTTGCCCGCCAGCACGGCCTGCGCACCGGCGTGCAGATCGTGGCGCAGGCGCTCACCACCGATCCTCCCGCCTCGTTCGACCCGCCGTCCATGCTGAACTACGTCGGCACTCACATGACGCGCGCGGCGGCCAACAAGGTCTACGAGCACGCCGGCATCGGCCCCGAGGACGTCGACGTGTGCGAGCTGCACGACTGTTTCGCGCACAACGAGGTGATCTCGTATGAAGCCCTGGGCTTCTGCCCCGAAGGCGGCGCCGAGAAGTTCGTCATGGATGGCGACAACACCTACGGCGGAAAGGTGGTGGTCAACCCGTCGGGCGGCCTGCTGTCCAAGGGGCACCCGCTGGGCGCCACCGGCCTGGCCCAGTGCTACGAGCTGACGCACCAGCTGCGCGGCACCGCCGAGCACCGGCAGGTGGAAGGCGCAAAGCTGGCGCTGCAGCACAACCTCGGCCTCGGCGGCGCCTGCGTGGTGACGCTGTACGGCAAGTACTGAGCCCCGGACCGAACCAAAGCAATGACGTGGTGCGCCGGCTGCATCGTGCTGCCGGCAGTGCCCCGCAAGGAGACCGCCATGAAACGTTCCACGCTTTCCCGCCTGCTGGGCCTTGGCCTGGCCTGCGCGATGCTGCTGCCGGCGCTGCCGGCAAGCGCCGCCGACAACTTCCCCTCGCGTCCGCTGCGCTTTATCGTGCCCCTGACGCAGGGCAGCGGCTCGGACACCGTCACCCGCTTCGTCGCCGAGCTGGTGGGCAAGGAGCTGGGCCAGCCGGCCGTGGTCGAGAACCGCCCCGGCGCCGACACCATCATCGCCGTGCAGAGCCTGCTCAACGCGCCGGCCGACGGCTACAGCATCCTGATGATCTCGCCCAGCGCCATGGTCATCAACCCGCTGGTCAACGACAAGCTGCCCTACGACCCGCGCGACATCCGCCCGCTGGCCGCCGCGATCCGCGCTTCGGCGGTGCTGGTCACGGGCGCCAGTTCGCCCTACAAGAGCGTTGCCGACGTCCTCGCCGCCGCGCGCAGGAAGCCGCATACGGTCAGCCTGGCCAACTACAGCTACCACTATCGCCTGGGCGGGCTGCAACTGCAGCAGATGGCCGGCATCGACCTGAACCACATTCCCTACAAGGGCGCGGCCCAGGTGCAGACCGACCTGATGGGCGGCGCGGTGGACCTGGCCCTGCTGGATGTCGGCGGCGCCCTGCCGCTGCTGCGCGCCGGCAAGCTGCGTCCGCTGGCCGTGACCACCCGCGCGCGCCACCCTGACCTGCCCGACGTGCCGACCGTGCGTGAAAGCGGCGTGGCCAACTATGAGCTGTCGGTGTGGATCGGCTTTGGCGTCAGCAGCAAGACGCCCGAGCCGATCGCGCAGAAGCTCGAGGCGTCGCTGCTGAAGGCGCTGGGCACGCCGGAATTCCGCAGTTTCGCCGCGCGCACGGCCTACGCCGAAGTGCTGGCCGAGCCGGGCAAGCAGATGCGCGCCATGATCGCCTTGGAGCGGGTGCGCTACGGGGAACTGGTCAAGAACTACGACGTCAGCGCGCGCTGAAGGCGCCGCCCTGCACAACCCAGAGAACAGGATTCACCATGTCACAGCTTTGCAAGGACCGCGTTGTCGTCATCACCGGTGCCGGTCGCGGCATCGGGCGCGAGTATGCGCTGGAGTTCGCCCGCCAGGGCGCGAAAGTGGTCGTCAACGATCTCGGCGGGCGCGGCGAAGGCGGCGGTGCCGCCAGCGGCCCGGCCCAGGAAGTGGTGGCCGAGATCCGCGCCGCCGGCGGCGAGGCCATCGCCAACTTCGACGACGTGGCCGACTGGGCCGGCGCCGAGCGCATGATCCGCGCCGCCATCGACACCTTCGGCGGCCTCGACGTACTAGTCAACAATGCCGGCATCCTACGCGACCGCACCCTGGTCAACATGACCGAGGAAGACTGGGATTCAGTGATCCGCGTGCATATGCGCGGCACCTTTGCGCCGTCGCGGCACGCCGCCGCCTACTGGCGCGAGGAATCGAAGGCGGGGCGCCAGCGCGCCGCGCGCCTGATCAACACCAGCTCGTCGTCCGGCCTGTACTGCAACGCCGGCCAGTCCAACTACGGCGCGGCCAAGGCCGGCATCGCCGCGATGTCGGTGATCGCCGCGCGCGAGCTGGACCGGTACGGCGTCACCGTCAACGCGATCTACCCGACCGCGATGAGCCGGCTGACCGAAGACATCTTCGCCAAGCGGCGCAACGAGTTCACCGCCGGCGCCGTGCCGGGCTTCGATCCGCTCGATGCCGGCAACGTGGCGCCGCTGGTGGCCTGGCTGGGCAGCGTCGAGTCCGGCGACGTCACAGGGCGCGTGTTTGGCGTGCGCGGCGGGCGCATCACGGTGGCCGAAGGCTGGCACGCCGGCCCGCGCATCGAGAAGTCAGGCCGCTGGGACGCCGCCGAGCTTGGCCAACTGATTCCCGCGCTGGTCCGCCAGGCCGCGGCCAATGCCGACACGTCGGGCGAAATTCCCGCCGCCTGAGCACCGCACCCACGGATCCGCACCATGAACCCGACCCCCAAGTACCTGGGCGATCACGCCGCCCTGAACCCTGAGAAGCCCGCCGCCATCAACGGCACCACCGGCGAGGTCCTGAGCTACGGCGAGCTGGACCAGCGCTCGAACCGCTTCGCCCAGTACCTGTACGCGCTTGGCCTGCGCCGCGGCGACCATATCGTGATGTTGCTCGAGAACAATATGCGCTGCTTCGAGCTGTGCTGGGCCGCGCTGCGTTCCGGACTGCTGATCACCCCCGTCAACCGCTTCCTGACCGCGCCCGAGGCCGCCTACCTGATCGAGGACAGCCAGGCGCAGGTGGTGGTGACCTCCCACGCGATGCGCGAGCTGGCCGCCCAGTTGACCGACCTGATGCCGACCTGCCGCAGCCGGCTGATGGTGGACGGCACCATTCCCGGCTGGGATAGCTACGAAGCGGCCATCGCCGCGCAGCCGGCCGGGCGCCTGGCCGAAGAATGGATGGGCGCGACCATGATCTACAGCTCCGGCACCACCGGCCGGCCCAAGGGCATCGTGCGCGCGCAGCCGCAGGGCTATGTGACCGAAGGCTCGGGCTCGCCGCGCCGGGCGCAGTTCGTTCGCTATGGTTTCGACGCCGATACCATCTACCTGTCGCCCGCACCGCTGTACCACACCGCACCGCTCGGCTATGGGCTTGAGACCCAGTTCGGCGGCGGCACCGTGGTCTTCATGGAGAAGTTCGACGCGGTCGAGGCGCTGCGCATGATCGAGCGCTACCGCGTCACCCACAGCCAGTGGGTGCCGACCATGTTCATCCGCATGCTCAAGCTGGAGCCGGCGCAGCGCGAGGCCTTCGACCTGTCCAGCCACCGCGTGGCGATCCACGCGGCAGCGCCCTGCCCGCAGGAAATCAAGCGCGAGATGATTGCCTGGTGGGGACCGATCGTGCACGAGTACTACGCCGCCACCGAAGGCAACGGCGTGGCCACGCTGAACACGGCGGAATGGCTGGCGCACCCGGGCTCGGTCGGCAAGGCGCTGGTGGGCGTGCTGCATATCTGCGACGAGGACGGCAACGAACTGCCTTGCGGCGAAAGCGGGCTGGTCTACTTCGAGCGCGAAGCCCTGCCGTTCCACTACCACAACGATGCGGAGAAGACCCGCGCCGCGCAGCACCCGCGCCACCCCAACTGGACCTCGGTGGGCGATATCGGCCGGCTGGATGAAGACGGCTACCTGTACCTGACCGACCGCAAGGCGTTCATGATCATCTCCGGCGGGGTCAACATCTACCCGCAGGCGATCGAGGACGCGCTGGTGGTGCATCCCAGCGTCGGCGACGCCGCCGTGATCGGCGTGCCCAACGCGGAGATGGGCGAAGAGGTCAAGGCCATCGTCGAACCAGCCGCCGGCATCGCGCCGTCCCCGGAACTTGCCGAGGCCCTGCTCGAATACCTGCGCGGCAGGGTGGCGCGCTACATGGTGCCGCGCTCGATCGACTTCACCGACGCCATGCCGCGGCTGCCCACCGGCAAGCTGTACAAGCAGGCCCTGCGCGACCGCTACTGGAAAGCCCAATGACCGTGTCGGCAATGCGCGCCGCCACCAAGGAGTAAAACGTGAGCCAATTGCTGGACGCCTTCCGCCTGACCGCGCTGCCGCCCGCGGCGGAAGCCTTGCGCGCCGAAGTCAGGCGCTTCCTGGCCGAGCACCTGCCACCCGCCAGCGCCGATATCCGCGCGCGCTCGTGGATGGGTTTCGATGCCGGTTTCAGCCGCCGGCTGGCGCAACGCGGCTGGGTCGGCGTGACGCTGCCAGCCAGCTATGGCGGCGCCGGCATGGATGCGTTCCACCGCTTCGTGCTGGTGGAAGAGCTGCTGGCCGCCGGCGCCCCGGTGGCCGCGCACTGGGTCGCCGACCGCCAGAGCGGCCCGCTGATCCTGAAGTACGGCACGCCGGCGCAGAGGGCCTTCTACCTGCCGCGCATCTGCAACGGCAGCGCCTTCTTCTGCATCGGCATGAGCGAGCCAGACTCCGGCTCGGACCTGGCCAGCGTGCGCACCCGCGCCACGCGTTGCGCTGGCGGCTGGCGCCTGAGCGGGCGCAAGATCTGGACCACCAACGCGCACCATTGCCACTACATGATCGCGCTGGTGCGCTCGTCGGGGGTGCCGAAAGACCGCCAGAAGGGGCTGTCGCAGTTCATCATCGAACTGGCCGCGCCCGGCGTCACGGTGCGCCCGATCGTCGACCTGACCGGCGACGCGCATTTCTCCGAGGTCACCTTCGACGACGTGTTCCTGCCCGACGACGCGCTGGTCGGCGCGGAAGGCGGCGGCTGGGAGCAGGTCACGGCGGAGCTGGCGTTCGAGCGCAGTGGGCCGGAGCGGCTCTATTCCAGCATCGTGCTGGTGGACCGCTGGGTGCAGGCGCTGCGCGCCGGCCAGCCCTCGGACGCCGATGCCGCCAATGCCGCACTGCTCGGCAGCTTCGTGACCCAGCTGGCCACGCTGCGCAGCCTGTCGGTGGCCGTGACCGCGCGCCTGGCGCGCGGCGAAAGCCCGGTGGTGGAAGCGGCACTGGTCAAGGACCTGGGCACGGAATTCGAGCAGTCCATCCCCGCCCTGCTCGAAGCCGTGACCAGCGCCGACCCCGGCGCCGCGCCGGACCCCGAGCTGTACCGCACGGTGGCTTTCCTGAGCCAGATCTCACCCACCTTCTCGCTGCGCGGCGGCACCCGTGAAGTGCTGCGCGGCATGATCGCCCGCGGCCTCGGCCTGCGCTGAGCCAACCAGACTTCCAGAGAGACGACATGTTTACCGAAGCCATCGAAGACATCCTGCGCGACTACGCCACTCCGGCCGCGCTGCGCGCCATCGAGGGCGGTGCGTCACCCGCGCCGCTGTGGGCAGCACTGGCCGATGCCGGCTTCCTGGAGCTGATGGCGCCGGAATCCGCGGGCGGCGCGGCCCTGCCGCTGCAAGCGATCGGGCCGGTCTTCACCCTCTTCGGCAGCCACGCGCTGCCACTGCCGGCGGCGCAGGCCATCGCTGCCCGCGCGCTGCTGGCGCCCACGGGCAAGGCGGCGCCGGCCGGCATGATCACGCTGGCCGGCCAGTGCGCGCGTGGCGCCGACGGCACCATCACCGCACCGCTGCTGCCCTTTGGCGCGATCGCGGACTGGGTGCTGGCCAACGTGGAAGGCGGCATGCTGCTGCTCGATGCGTCGCAGGCATCGCGCCAGCCGTCCGGCGTGCATGGCAGCCTGGCGGCCACGCTGGTATGGGCCGCGCGGGACCTGCCGGGGCCGGTCGGCGACCATGGCGAGCGCGTGCGCGACTTCAGCGCCGCCATCCACGCGGCAGCAATGGCGGGCGCGATGGGACGCGTGTTCGACATGACGCTGCAGTACTGCAACGACCGCTCGCAGTTCGGCAAGTCGATCGGCAAGTTCCAGGCCGTGCAGCACCAGCTAAGCGTGATGGCGCAGCATGTGGCGGCGGCGGGAATCGCGGCGGAGCTCGCCTTTGCCGGCGACGGCCCCTTTCCTGCGCGCATGCCGGTGGCAATCGCCAAGGCTCGCACCAGCATGGCGGTGCCACTGGTCGCCGCCGCCGCGCACGCCCTGCACGGCGCCATCGGCGTGACCGAGGAATACGACCTGCAGCTTTACACCCGGCGCCTGCACGAGTGGCGCATGGCGGATGGCTCTGAAGCGTACTGGAACCGCCTGGCCGGCCAGGCCCTGCTGGCGCAGCCGCAGACAACCATTACCGACTTCGTGCGCGAGACGCTCGCGGCCTGAACCCCTGCCTCCCCATGCAAGCCACATTCCGTACCCGCATCACCGAGCTGCTGTCGATCCGCCACCCGATCCTGCTGGGCGGCATGCATCACCTGGGGGAATCGCGCATGGTCGCGGCCATGGTCAATGCCGGCGCGATGGCGGAGGCGTCGCGGGCAGCCTCCGCCTTTACACAAACCTTTGAGCGAGCCTTCTCCGCAAACAGCCGCGCAGCCTGAGCCGCGCGGCGCTTCAGCTTGCCAGCGCCGACACCCCGCCCTCCGGCCGCCTGACGCGGAACCACGCCGCGTACAGCGCCGGCAGGAACAGCAGCGTCAGCACCGTGGCAATGATCAGCCCGCCCATGATCGCCACCGCCATCGGCCCCCAGAACATCGAGCGCGACAGCGGGATCATCGCCAGCACCGCCGCGGCGGCGGTCAGGATGATCGGACGGAAGCGGCGCACCGCGGCTTCGACGATGGCGGTCCACTGCGGCACGCCGGCGCTGACGTCCTGCTCGATCTGGTCGACCAGGATCACCGAGTTGCGGATGATCATGCCCAGCAGCGCGGTGATGCCCAGCTGCGCCACAAACCCCATCGGCGCGCGCAGCAGCAACAGCGTGGCGGCGGCGCCGATCAGGCCCAGCGGGCCGGTCAGGAACACCATGGTCGCGCGCGAGAAGCTGTGCAGCTGCAGCATCAGCAGCGTGAAGATGATGAAGATGCACAGCGGCAGCTGCGCCGCGATCGAGGCGCCGGCCTTGCCGCTCTCTTCTTCCGCGCCGGCCACGGTGATGCGGTAGCCCGGCGGCAGCTGCGCGCGCAGCTTGTCCAGCTTCGGGTTGATCTGCGCGGTCACCGTCGGGCCCTGGATGCCGTCGACCACATCGGACTGCACGGTGACGCCGAAGTCGCGGTTCTCGCGCCACACCACGCCCGGCTCCGAGCGCAGCGTCACGCGCGCCACCTGCGTCAGCGGCACCATGCGCCCGGTGTTGGTCGGCACCAGCATGTTGTTCAGGTCCGAGATCGCATCGCGCTCATTGCGCGGGGTGCGCATCAGGATGTCGATCAGCTTGTCGCCGTCGCGGTACTGGCCCACCGGCACGCCGCTCAGCACGATCTGCGTGACGCGGGCGATGGCATTGGTGGTCACGCCCAGTGCGCGCGCCTTGTCCTGGTCGATCTCCAGGCGCAGCATCTTGACGTTCTCATTCCAGTTGTCGTTGACCCCGACGGTGTTGGAGTTGGCGCGCATCTCGGCCTTAACCTGGTCGGCCAGCCGGCGCACCCCGGCGGCGTCCGGCCCGATCACGCGGAACTGCACCGGATAGGCCACCGGCGGCCCGTTGGGCAGCAGCTTGACGCGGCCCCGCAGGTACGGGAACTCGGCATCCATCAGCTTGATGATGCGGCGGCGCAGCGCGTCGCGCACCTCGGTGCTGACCGGCATCACGATCACCTGCGCCACATTGGTCTGCGGGAAGATCTGGTCCAGCGGCAGGTAGAAGCGCGGCGCGCCGGTGCCGACGAAGGTGGTCAGGCTCTCGACCTCGCGGTCCTTGCCGACCAGCTGCTCGAAGCGCTTGGCCTCGGTTTCCATCTGGGCGAAGCTGGTGCCCTCGGGCATCCACAGCTCCACCATCAGCTCGGGGCGGCTGGAATCCGGGAAGAACTGCTTCTCGACAAACTTGAAGGCGTAGATGCCCAGTGCAAAGGCCACCAGCGTGATCGCGATCACCACCTTGCGCCAGGTCACGCACCAGTCCACCAGCCGGCGGAAGCGCGCATAGAACGGCGTGTCGAAGACCTCGTGGGCCTCGCCCGCGCCCGGGCCGCGGGTCTTGAGCAGCAGGTAGCCCAGGTAAGGCGTGAAATAGACCGCCGCCAGCCATGACAGCACCAGTGCCAGCGCCGTCACCGCAAAGATCGCGAAGGTATATTCGCCCACCGTCGAGCGCGCCAGGCCCACCGGCAGGAAGCCGGCCGCGGTGATCAGCGTGCCGGTCAGCATCGGCATCGCGGTGGAGGTATAGGCGAAGGTGGCCGCCTCCATCTTGGAGAAGCCCTCTTCCAGCTTGCGCACCATCATCTCGACCGCAATGATGGCGTCATCGACCAGCAGCCCCAGCGCCACGATCAGCGCCCCGAGCGATATCTTGTGCAGGCCGATGCCGAAGATATGCATGAACAGGAAGGTCACCGCCAGCACCAGCGGGATGGTCAGCGCCACCACCAGGCCCGGCCGCACGTCCAGCCGCAGCGGCCGGGTGTGCAGGCCCAGCGAGACAAAACTCACGGCCAGCACGATCACCACCGCCTCGATCAGCACGTGCACGAACTCGCCAACCGAGCGCTTGACGGCCTCCGGCTGGTCCTGCACCTGGTCCATCTCGATTCCCACCGGCAACTGCGTGCGCAGCCGGTCGAACGCGGCGCGCAGGTTCTTGCCCAGCTCGATGATGTCGCCGCCCTTCTGCATCGAGATCCCCAGCCCGATCACGTCCTTGCCGTTGAAGCGCATGCGCGTCTGGGTCGGGTCGACGTAGCCGCGGTAGACGTGCGCGATGTCGCCCAGGCGGATATTGGCGATGCCGTTGGGCCCGCGCAGCACCAGGTTCTCCAGGTCTTCCACGCTCGCGAACTGGCCCGACAGGCGCACCTGCAGGTTATCGGTCGGGGTGACCAGCACGCCGCTGCCGGTCAGGTTGTTCTGCTGCGAGATCTGGTCGGCGATGGCGTTGATATCCAGCCCCAGCTGGGCAAAGCGCGCCTGGTTGAACTCGATGAAGACCTTCTCGTCCTGCAGGCCGATCAGCGACACCTTGGCCACCGACGGCACGCGCAGCAGTTCCTGGCGCACCAGGTCGGCGTACTCGCGCAGCTCCTTGTAGTTGAAGCCGTCAGCCGAGAGCGCGTAGATGGTGCCGTACACGTCGCCAAACTCATCATTGAAGAACGGCCCGCGCACGCCCGCGGGCAGCGTCTGCTGGATATCGCCGATCTTCTTGCGCACGGTGTACCAGACCTGCGCGGTCTCCTTTGCCGGCGAGGTGTCCTTGAGCTGGAAGATCACCGTGGTCTCGCCCGGCTTGGAGAAGCTGCGGATCTTGTCCGCATAGGGCACTTCCTGCAGCTGGCGCTCGATCTTGTCCGTCACCTGGACGGCGATCTGCTCGGCGGTGGCGCCGGGCCAGAACGCCTGCACCACCATCACGCGGAAGGTAAAGGGCGGATCCTCGTCCTGGCCCAGCTGAAAGAACGCCAGCATGCCGCCAAGCAGCAGCACCACCAGCAGGTAGCGGGTCAGCGGCTGGTGCTCGAGCGCCCAGCGCGACAGGTTGAAGCGGGAATGGTCCATCCGCTCACCCCTGCTTCGGGGTGGCGGCAGCTGCGGGGGCCGATGCAGGTCCTGCTGCGGGCGCGACCGTCTGCAGCGGGCGCACCTTCTGGCCCGCGCGCAGCAGGTGAACCCCGGCGGTGACGATGGTCTGGCCCGGGGCCAGGCCCTGGCGCACCTCCACCTCGTTGCCGATGGCCTCGCCCAGCGTCACCGGCACCGGCTTGACCGTGCCGGCGGCGCCGTCATAGATCCAGACCTGGTTGCGGCCCTGCTCCTGCAGCAGCGCGGTCAGCGGCACCCGAATGGCCGGGGTGGCGCCGGTGCGCATGAAGGTCACCACTGCGGTCATGCCGAGCTTGAGGTCGGCGGGCGGGTTCGGCACCGTCACGCGGGTGGCATAGGTGCGGGTGACCGGGTCGGCCGCCGCGGCAATCTCGCGCACGCGGCCAGGCAGCGTGCGCTGCGGCTCGGCCCAGGTATGGATGGTCACGTCGGTAATGCCGCGCAGCAGGTCGACCTGGTCTTCGGGCAGGCCGATGGCGACTTCCTTCTCTGCCGTCTGCGCCACGCGCACCACCGGCTGGCCAGGCGTCACCACCTGGCCCACCTCGGCATCGATCGCCGTGACCACGCCCTCGGCGTCGGCATGCAGGACCGAGTAGCCGGTCTGGTTGGACTGGCTGCGCAGCCCCGCCTGGGCCTGGCGCAGCCGCGATTCGGCGGCGTCGTAGTTGGCCTGGCGCCGGTGCTGCTCGGCAGCGCTGATAAAGCCCCTGGCGAACAGGTCGTTGTAGCGCTTCAGGTCGGCGGCGGCCAGGTCACGGTCAGTCTTCGCGGCCTCGAACTGGGCGCGCGAACCGGCCTCTGCCAGCGACAGGTCGGTGGGATCAAGCCGCGCCAGCGGCTGGCCCTTGCTGACCACCGCGCCCACATCCACCAGCCTGGCGGCGATCTTGCCCCCGACGCGGAAGCCCAGCCGCGACTCCACGCGCGGGCGCACGTCGCCGGAGAACTCGAAGGCGGTCTTGCCGTTGTGCGGGCTCAGCTGCATCAGGCGCACCGGGCGCACCTCCGGCGCCGGCTCGGCCTTCTTGCCGCAGCCGGCCAAGGCCAGCAGGCTGGCCGTCAAAAGTGCGGCTACGGTCATGCCTCGGCCGAGGTGGCGCGGCGGCATCGTAACGACAGGGGTATCTGCAGCCGCAACTTCCGGCACTTGGCAAAGCACTGGCATCGGTAGGCAACGAGTCGGATGGGAACCACTGACAAGACTGGCCGGTGAACGCAATCCCGTGCGCCCGGGAAGTCGTCGGGGCTGGCGGAATGGCCGTGGGCCGCCGGCATTGGCAATAAATAACTTGTCGGTCAGTAATATAGCGACGACCTCCGGGTGCGTCAAACGGCAGGCGACGAAACCGCTGGAATGAAGACTCAGTTGCCGTTCCGGGCCGGTGAACTGCGCTGACAGGCTTCGGCATGCGCGACCATACCCTCCCCGGCGCGATGCTACAATCCGCCGCGCCTCTGCCGCTTCCCCCCACATCTTCGACCCGAGACCGGCGTGACGCCCGATCAGTATTGCCAAGAGAAAGTCGCCCAGAGCGGCTCGAGCTTCTATTACAGCTTCCTGTTCCTGCCGGCCGAGCGCCGCCGCGCCATCACCGCGCTGTACGCCTGGTGCCGCGAAGTCGACGACGTGGTCGACGACTCCCATGACGCGGGCCTGGCCCACCAGCAGCTGGACTGGTGGCGCGCCGAACTGCGCCGCCTGTTCGAGGGCGAGCCGACCCATCCGACCACCAAGGCCCTGCAGCCGCATGTGCGCAGCGCCGGCCTGCCCCAGGGCGAGATGTCCGAAGTGCTGGAAGGCATGGAAATGGACCTGACCCAGACCCGCTACCTGGACGAGCCCGGCCTGACCCGCTACTGCCATTGCGTGGCCGGCGTGGTCGGCACGCTCAGCGCGCGGCTGTTCGGCTATACCGACCCGCAGACGCTGGTATTTGCTGAGAAGCTTGGCCAGTCGCTGCAACTGGTCAATATCCTGCGCGACGTCGGCGAGGACGCGCGGCGCGGGCGCATCTACCTGCCGGTCAATACGCTGCAGCAGTTCCAGGTGCCGGCCTCCGAGATCCTGAAGGGCGAGCATTCCGAGCGCTTTGTCGCGCTGATGCAGTACCACGCCAGCCGTGCCCGCGCGCTGTACCATGAGGCACTGGCGCTGCTGCCGAAGCAGGACCGCCGCGCCCAGCGTGCCGCCCTGCTGATGGGCGCGATCTACCACGCGCTGCTCGACGAACTGGAAGCGAGCCAGTTCCAGGTGCTGAACCAGCGCATCGCGCTGACCCCGTTGCGCAAGCTGTGGATTGCCTGGAAGACCTGGTTGCGCAACAGCTAGTTCTGCTCCTTTTCCCTGACCGACCCGTCCCAAGCCGTACCGCCATGACGCAGACCTCAGCTTCCCTCGGCGACGCCATACTCGCCCACGCCGACCAGCTCGCCCGTTTCTCCGACATGGAAGGCGGCCTCACCTGCGCCTACCTGACCCCGGCCCACCGCGCCGCGCAGGCCCGGCTTGCGCAGTGGATGGAGGCGGCCGGCATGCAGGTGCGGATCGACGCCATCGGCAACGTCATCGGCCGTTATGCGGCCGACCCGGCCGTGCCCGGCGCGCGCGTGCTGATGACCGGCTCGCACTTCGACACCGTGCGCAATGGCGGGCGCTATGACGGCCGGCTTGGCATCCTGCTGCCGATCGCCGTGGTCGGCGCGCTCAACCAGGCCGGCATCCGCCTGCCCTATCATTTTGACGTGGTGGGGTTCGCCGAAGAGGAAGGCCTGCGCTTCAAGACCAGCTTCCTGGCCAGCAGCGTGCTGGCGGGCCGCTTTGATCCCGCCCTGCTGGAGCGCCAGGACGCGGACGGCATCACGCTGCGCGAGGCGCTGGCGGCATCGGACCTGCCCGGCGCGGGCGATCTGCAGGCCCTGCGCGCCGCGGCGGTCGATCCGGCGTCGCTGCTGGGTTTTGTCGAAGTGCATATCGAGCAGGGCCCGGTGCTGCTGCACCACGGCCTGCCGCTGGGCGTGGTCACCCAGATCGCGGGCAGCAGCCGCTTTGCGGTGCGGGTCGAAGGCCTGGCCAGCCATGCCGGCACCACGCCGATGGGCATGCGCCGCGACGCCGCCGCGGGCGCGGCCGAGATGATCCTGCTGGTGGAGCAGCGCTGCGCGGCGGCGCCGACGCTGGTCGGTACGGTGGGCCAGCTGCAGGTGCCCAACGGGTCGAGCAATGTCATCCCGGCGGCCTGCACCTTCTCGATGGATATTCGCGCCGGCGAGGATGGCATCCGCGAGGCCGCCATCGCCGACATCGTGGCCGGCATCGGCCAGATCGCGGAACGGCGCGGGCTGGCCGCGCAGGTGGAGCGCGTGCCCCCGGTCAACAACGCGCCGTGCGCGCGCTGGCTGATGGACCAGTTCGGGGCAGTGCTGAAGAAGCGCGGGCTGCAGGCCTTCGAGCTGCCCTCAGGCGCCGGCCATGACGCCATGATGATGCAGCGCATCGCCGACGTGGCCATGCTGTTCGTGCGCTGCGGCAACGGCGGCATCAGCCACAACCCGCTGGAAACCATCACGGCGGAGGATGCCCAGCTGGCGGCGGAGGTCTTCGTGGATTTCCTGCGGCACTTCCAGCCGCACGGCTAAGCGCCACAGTGGCGTACCATGGGGGGCGCGGCACGACAAGAACGGGTCAGCCGCCCTGGTAGATATCGCGCCCGAAGTCGTAGAGGTTCTTGCGCAGCTTGCGGCGCTCGTCCGGCGACAGGCGCGAGCTGCCGCGTTCGTCCGCGCGCCGGCGCTCGGCTTCGCGCTGCTCGGCGCGATGGCGCTCGGCACGGGCCCGCGCCTCGCGCTGGCTGTTGCCGGGATCGCTGGCCTGGGTCGACTGATGGGGCTTGAGCAGGTTGGCGATGCCGGCCGATTGCGCCTGCACCGTCCCGGCCGGCATGCACAGCGCCAGCACGGCCAGCGCCAGCGCAAGGCAGGCGCCGGCGATACCATGCTGCGGATGCCCGTGCCGGGTTCGGTTCACTTTCATTGATAATGGCGATCTTGGCCTCGGGGAATAGCAGTCGTTGGACTGACTGGATGGACTGCCCTGAAGCCGGGAATTCCGGTACCCCGTCCGGCGCCGCACCCTCTGCAAGCATCGCGCCAGCGCGGGCTAGGCAGGCTGGGCGAGGCAGTGGTTCGTCTGGTGCAAATGCGTGGAAACCTGCCGCGCATGGCGCCCAAAAAGACGGATTGCGCAGTGTAATCGCACGATTGGTGCACACTGCCATACCACGGGGTAAAGTATGTAACGTTTTGTTAAGCCATTTTGAGCGAAAGCGATAGTCGCTAAGATACCGCCATGGAAAATACCAGCCACAAGATTCTTGTCGTCGACGATGACCCGCGTCTGCGCGATTTGCTGCGCCGCTATCTGGGCGAACAGGGTTTCACCGTGCTGGTGGCGGAAAACGCCACCGCGATGAACAAGCTCTGGCTGCGCGAGCGTTTCGACCTGCTGGTGCTGGACCTGATGATGCCGGGCGAAGACGGCCTGTCGATCTGCCGCCGGCTGCGCGGGGCCAATGACCAGACCCCGATCATCATGCTCACCGCCAAGGGCGAGGACGTGGACCGCATCGTCGGCCTGGAAATGGGCGCCGACGACTACCTGCCCAAGCCGTTCAACCCGCGCGAGCTGATCGCGCGCATCCACGCGGTGCTGCGCCGCAAGGGCCCGGCCGAAGTGCCCGGCGCCCCGTCGGAAACGCCCGAAACCTTCGCCTTCGGCGACTTCGTGCTGAACCTGGCCACGCGCACGCTGACCAAGAACGACGAGGAAATCACGCTGACCACCGGCGAGTTCTCCGTCCTCAAGGTGTTTGCCCGCCATCCGCGCCAGCCGCTGTCGCGCGAGAAGCTGATGGAAATGGCGCGCGGCCGTGAATACGAAGTGTTCGACCGCAGCCTGGACGTGCAGATCTCGCGCCTGCGCAAGCTGATCGAGCCGGACCCGAGCAACCCCCGTTTTATCCAGACGGTGTGGGGCCTGGGCTACGTCTTCATCCCCGATGGCGTGAAATAACCGATTACGGCCGCTGTTCCCATCGTGGCGACCGTTATCGGTAGAACCGCAACGCGGTTCTTTGGTTCGCTGTTCTGGCGGACCTTCATGCTTATCGCCCTGCTGCTGGCGATTTCGCTGGGCATCTGGTTCCAGAGCTACCGGCTGTTCGAACGCGCCCCGCGCGCGCAGCAGATCGCCATGCAGGTGGTGAGCGTGGTCAAGCTCACGCGCGCCGCCCTGCTCTATTCCGACCCCGCGCGGCGCCGCTTCCTGCTGCTCGACCTGGTGCAGAACGAAGGCATCAAGGTCTATCCGCGCGAGAAGGACGACGACTTCGCCGCGCCCACCGCCAACCCGTTCCTGACCACCCTGGTGCAGCAGGAGATCCGCAGCCGCCTGGGCGAGGACACGGTGCTGGCCACCACCGTCAACGATATTCCCGGCGTGTGGGTCAGCTTCGAGATCGAGGGCGACGACTACTGGGTGGCGATCAGCCCCGAGCGCTTCGAGCGCGTGCCCGGCATCCAGTGGCTGTGGTGGAGTATTGCCGCGCTGCTGCTGTCGATCATCGGCGCGGCCTTTATCACCGCGCGCGTCAACTACCCGCTCAAGCGGCTGGCCAACGCCGCGCGCGCCATCGGCGCCGGCGGCGACCCGCCGCCGCTGCCCGAGCATGGCGCCAGCGAAGTGGCGCTGGCCAACCACAGCTTCAACCAGATGGTGCGCGACCTGCGCCAGCTCGACGACGACCGCGTGGTGATGCTGGCCGGCATCTCGCACGACCTGCGCACGCCGCTGACACGGCTGCGCCTGGAAACCGAGATGTCGCCGATGGACACCATCACGCGCGACGCCATGATCGCCGACATCGAGCAGATGGACGCGATCATCGGCCAGTTCCTCAACTACGCGCGGCCGCCGCTGGAAACGGTGGAGCCGGTGGATTTGTCCGCGCTGGTCCACGACGCCGTGGGGGTCTACGCCGCGCACGACGACGTGCGCGTGCACGTGCGCGCCAACGAGCCGGTGATGGCCGTGGCCAACCGCATGGAAGTGCAGCGCATCCTGGACAACCTGGTCGAGAACGCGCGCCGCTATGCCAAGGACGAGCAAAGCGGCATGGCCGTGGTAGAGATCACCACGCGCGTGGACGACAAGGAGGCGGTGCTGACCGTGGCGGATCACGGCAACGGCGTGCCCGACGGCCAGCTGTCGCTGCTGACGCGGCCCTTCTACCGGCTCGACGCCGCGCGCAGCGAGGCCAAGGGCGCCGGGCTGGGCATGTCCATCGTCAACCGCATCATGCAGCGCAATGGCGGCCGGCTGCTGCTGGCCAACCGCGCCGCCCCGGCTACCGGCCTGGTGGTCAGCGCCTGCTTCCGGCGCGCCTGAGCGTCACCTGAGCGCCATCCCCGGCGCATTGACAGGTTTTCGACAGCCTTTGATAGGCTTCTGAAAGGCTTTCGTCAGGGCAATGACAGGGTCGCGGCGCACACTGGCGCCCGTCATCAGGCCCGCGGCGAAGTCCTTCCCACACGGCGTGACCCGCGCACGCCTGGCTGACTTCTCCGAACCATCATGCCGCCGGGGCCACCGGCGGTGCCTGAGAGACAGCCATGTCAGATACCTCCGCAGCCGCCCCCGGCGCGCAGCACGGGTTCCGCACCGTGTTCCGCGTCGTCAGCGGCAACTTCCTGGAAATGTATGACTTCATGGTGTACGGCTTCTACGCGGCCGCCATCGCCAGGACCTTCTTCCCCAGCGGCAACGAGTTCGCCTCGCTGATGCTATCCCTTGCCACCTTTGGCGCGGGCTTCCTGATGCGGCCGCTGGGCGCGATCGTGCTGGGCGCCTACATCGACCGCCATGGCCGCCGCAAGGGCTTGATCATGACGCTGGCGCTGATGGCCATGGGCACGCTGCTGATTGCCTGCGTGCCGGGCTACGCCACCATTGGCGTGGCCGCGCCGCTGCTGGTGCTGGCCGGGCGCCTGCTGCAGGGTTTCTCGGCGGGCGTGGAGCTGGGCGGCGTCTCGGTCTACCTGTCGGAAATCGCCAGACCTGGCCGCAAGGGCTTCTACGTCGCGTGGCAATCGGGCAGCCAGCAGGTGGCGGTGATCTTCGCCGGCCTGCTGGGCGTGATCCTGCACGCCACGCTGGCGCCGGCGCAGATGGATGAATGGGGCTGGCGCATTCCCTTCCTGGTGGGCTGCCTGATCGTGCCGTTCCTGTTCCTGATCCGCCGTTCGCTGGAAGAGACCGAGGCCTTCAAGGCGCGCAAGCACCGCCCCGCCATCGACGAGATCTACCGCTCGATGCTGGACAACTGGCGCATCATCCTGGCCGGCTGCATGCTGGTGGTGATGACCACGGTGTCGTTCTACATGATCACCGCATACACGCCGACCTTCGGCAAGACCGTGCTGAAGCTGGACGACACCGACAACCTGATCGTCACCATGTGCGTGGGCCTGTCCAACTTTATCTGGCTGCCGCTGATGGGCGCGCTGTCGGACCGCATCGGGCGCAAGCCGCTGCTGCTGTTCTTCACCGTGGCGACGCTGCTGACCGCGTACCCCGCCGTGTCGTGGCTGGTGGCCGAGCCGTCGTTCTCGCGGCTGCTGATGGTGGAATTGTGGCTGTCGTTCCTGTATGGCAGCTATAACGGCGCGATGGTGGTGGCGCTGACCGAGATCATGCCGCCCGCGGTGCGTACCACCGGCTTCTCGCTGGCCTACAGCCTGGCCACGGCGCTGTTCGGCGGCTTCACGCCGGCAATCTCGACCTGGCTGATCCACGCCACCGGCAACAAGGCGGCGCCGGGACTGTGGCTGATGTTCGCCGCGCTGTGCGGACTGGTCGCCACGCTGGTGATCTTCCGGGCGCGCCGCGCGGAGCCGGTCATGCATCCGGCCTGAACATGGCGGGTTGAACTCGCCGCAATCGTCACCAACTTGCCATAAGCGGGACCATCGCGCATGGCATACTTGCCCTTCCGCATCGAAGCCGCCAGGCTGATGCCGCGCGGCTGCCCATGCCGGGATTCGCACCAGGCGTCACATGCCTTGCCTATCGGGCTCTTTGAGAATATCAATTAGCCCGGCATCTGGTGATGACGCATAATCACGTTTTGTCGCGGTAAGCCACGCAGCCGGCCCACGCCAGCCGCGCGGCGGCAGCACCGCTCTCATTGCAACCGTATCAGGAGATAGTCTATGAAGACCGTTGGTGACAAGCTCGAAGCCTTCCACGTCGTCGGTGTCAAGCCGGGTTTCAACAATCACGAAGAGAACGGCCAGTCGGCTTTCGAAGACATCACCGAAAAGTCGTTCGAAGGCAAGTGGAAGATCATCTACTTCTACCCGAAGGACTTCACCTTCGTCTGCCCGACCGAAATCGTTGCCTTCGCCAAGCTGAACGGCGACTTCGCCGACCGCGACGCGATCGTGCTGGGCGGCTCGACCGACAACGAATTCGTCAAGCTGGCATGGCGCCGCGAACACAAGGACCTGAACAAGCTGAACCAGTGGCAATTCGCCGACGTGACCGGTTCGCTGATCGACCAGCTGGGCGTGCGTGACCACGCTGCCGGCGTTGCCCTGCGCGCGACCTTCATCGTCGACCCGGACAACGTGATCCAGCACGTGTCGGTGAACAACCTGAACGTGGGCCGCAACCCGGAAGAAGTCCTGCGCATCCTGGACGGTCTGCAAACGGACGAGCTGTGCCCGTGCAACCGTGCCGTTGGTGGCGCCACGCTGTAATTTGCAGTTCTTCGCCAGACACCGTGGCGATCCGCGGAGGGCCCCGCCCTCCGCTTCAAAACCCGCTTGCGCGGGTTTTTTGGGCCCCGATCGATAGGAGAAATAAATGGAATTCCTCAGCACGATTAAGAATCTCATCCCCGATTACGCCAAGGACATCCGCCTGAACGTGGACGGCACCATCGCGCGCTCTTCGCTGGAAGGCAACGATGCCGTGGGCGTGGCGCTGGCGGCGGCATTCGCGGCGCAGAGCAAGGTGCTGGTGGATGCCATCCGCAACGCCGGCGTGCTGTCGCCCGAGGAAACCAACGCCGCACTGACCGCAGCGGCGTTGATGGGCATGAACAATACCTGGTACCCGTACGTCGAGATGGCCGACGATCCGGACCTGGCCACCCAGCCGGCCGGCCTGCGCATGAACGCCTATGCCACCCATGGCGGCGTGGACAAGCGCCGTTTCGAGATGTACGCGCTGGCCGCCTCGATCGTGGGCAAGTGCCACTTCTGCGTAAAATCGCACTACCAGCTGCTGAAGAATGAACAGGGCATGACCGCGCAGCAGTTGCGCGATGTCGGCCGCATCGCCGCCGTGATCGTGGCCGCCGCCAACGTGATCGCCGCGCAATAAGCCCGGCCACAGCGCGCCCCCGCGCCCTCCGTGGCGCCCTGACACGGGCGCCGTAGCACAGCAGCCGGCAGCTTCCCATCAGGAGTTGCCGGCTGTTCCCATCCTGCAACCGCCCCGCGCCAAGGCTGCACACGTGCGGCGATCGGCCTACAATCCAGGCAGGACACGCACTTACAGCCTGCCATGACCCTGCCTTCGCCGACTTCCCCCCGCTTCCACTACCGCCTCGCGGCGGTGCATGACTGGGGCGACATCGCCGCCGTCACGCAACAAGCCTACGGGCAATATGAGCTAGCCATCATGGAAGACTGCCGCGCCTCGTTCCAGCGCGGCATGCAGGCGGTGCTGGCGACCAGCCATCCGGATATGGAATGGTGGGTGGCGGAGACCGATCACGGCATCATGGGCGCCGTGCTGTTCTGCCATCCGGGCGCCACGCTGCCGGCACTGGACGGCAGCACCATCACCCTGACCCAGCCGGAAGCGCGGCTGCTGTCGGTGAGCCCGCAGGCGCGCGGCCTGGGCCTGGGCCGCACGCTGATGCAGATCTGCATCCAGCGCGCGCGCGATATCGGCGCGCCCACGCTGGTGGTGCGCACCATGCCGGAAATGGCATCGGCCAACCGGCTGTGCCAGCAGATGGGCTTCACCAAGCGCACCGAAGCCGGTGCGCGCGCGGGTGCCATGGCCCGCCTGATCGACTACACCTACGCCATCCCGCCGGAAAACGCGGCACCAGACGCCGCGCGGCCCTGATCAGTCCTGCACGTCGCCCACCGAGGCGCGCCAGAGCAGCACCGCGGCCTGCGCCACGATGCCCTCCTGGCGCCCTTCGAAGCCCAGCTTCTCGTTGGTCTTGGCCTTGACGTTGCAGCGACCGCGCGCCACCCCCAGGTCTTCCGCCAGGTTCGCCACCATCGCCCCGATATGCGGGGCCAGCTTGGGCGCCTGCGCGATCACGGTGGCATCCACATTGCCGATTTCATAGCCCGCCGCGCGCACGCGGCGCGCGGCCTCGCGCAGCAGTGCGCGGCTGTCGGCGCCGGCAAACTGCGCGTCGGTGTCGGGGAAATGGCGGCCGATATCGCCCAGCGCGGCCGCACCGAAGAGCGCGTCGGTGACCGCGTGCAGCAGCGCATCCGCATCGGAATGGCCCAGCAGGCCGCGGTCATGCGGGATCTCGACCCCGCCCAGGATCAGCTTGCGGCCAGGCACCAGCGCGTGGACGTCATAGCCCTGTCCCACCCGGATATCGAAAGGCATCATGCGGTCAGTCTCCTTTGCCGTCGTTGCCCAGCAGCACTTCGGCCAGTGCGAAGTCCTCCGGGTAGGTCACCTTGAAATTGCGCAGCGAGCCGTTGACCAGACGCGGATGCAGCCCCAGGCGCTCGATCGCGCTGGCCTCGTCGGTGACCACCGCGCCGGCCGCCATGGCGTCCTGCAGCGCCTGGCGCAGCACGCCCAGGCGGAACATCTGCGGCGTCTGCGCCTGCCACAGCCCCTCGCGCGGCACCGTGGCGCCGATACGGGCGTCGTCCTGGGCACGCTTGAGCGTGTCGGGCACCGGCACCGCCAGGATGCCGCCGATGGCGGCGTCAGGATCGTCGTCGCCGTCGCTTTCCACCGCCCGCACCAGTGCGTGGATCATCGCCGGGGTCAGGCCCGGGCGCGCGGCATCGTGCACCAGCACCCAGTCGCTGTCGGTCGCGCCCAGCTGCGCCAGGTGGTGCAGCCCGGCCAGCACCGACGCATGGCGGGTATCGCCGCCGACAAAGGCGGTATCGAAGCGCAGCCCGGCAAACGCCGCCGCGCCGAAGCGCGATTCCAGCGGCATGTCGTCGGGCGCCAGCACCAGCGCGGTGGCGTTGATGGCATCGCACGCCGAGAACGCCGCCAGCGCGTACCAGATCATCGGCCGGCCGGCCACGGTCTGGTATTGCTTGGGAACGGCGCCGCCGGCGCGGCTGCCGGAACCGGCACAGGGAATCAGGGCAAAGCGGCGAGCGGACACAGGATCGGGGTGGAGTGAAAGAGGCGTGGGCGCCCGCTGGCCAGCATGGCCAGCGGGACAACCGGTGCGCATTCTATAATACGGCCCTTGCCCGTCGCCATGCCGCGCCATTCCGCATTGACGCGTGCCCGGCACGGGCCGTTGAGGTCCCCTGCTCCGACCCCCGCCCGCAATGCCGGCGGGGTGTCGTCGTTTTGAACGCCCCGCTGCCGACATGCCTGACGCCAAGCCCGCCTTCCCCTTTGTCAACCTGCCGCTGGTCAAGCCGGGGCTGCGCCACAGCGTGGCCGGCCTGCGCGGCTCGGCCGATGCGCTGGCTGTGGCCGCGTACGCTCGGCAGCACCGCGAGCGCGCGCCGATGCTGGCCGTAGTGTGCTCCCACGCGGTCGATGCCCAGCGCCTGGCCGAGGAAATCCCCTGGTTCGCGCCCGAGCTGCGCGTGCGCCTGCTGCCCGACTGGGAAACCCTGCCCTACGACAGCTTCTCGCCGCACCAGGACCTGGTGTCCGAGCGCCTGGCCACGCTGCACGACATCCAGACCGGGCAATGCGACGTGATGCTGGTGCCGGCCACCACCGCGCTGTACCGGCTGGCGCCACCGGCATTCCTGGCGGCCTACACCTTCTTCTTCAAGCAGGGCGAGCGCCTGGACGAGAACGCGCTCAAGGCCCAGTTCACGCTGGCCGGCTACGAGCACGTCAGCGCGGTGATGCGCCCCGGCGAATACAGCGTGCGCGGCGGCCTGATCGACCTGTATCCGATGGGCTCGGCGCTGCCATACCGGATCGACCTGTTCGGCGACGAGATCGAGACCATCCGCGCCTTCGACCCCGATACCCAGCGCAGCCTGTACCCGGTCAAGGAGGTACGGCTGCTGCCCGGGCGCGAGTTCCCGCTCGACGAAGCCGCGCGCACCGCCTTCCGCGGCCGCTGGCGCGAGGTGTTCGAGGGCGACCCGACCAAGTCGCCGATCTACAAGGACATCGGCAACGGCGTGCCATCGGCCGGCATCGAGTACTACCTGCCGCTGTTCTTCGAGCACAGCGCAACCGTGTTCGACTACCTGCCCGCCGATACCCAGCTGGCCTTCGCCGGCAATGTCGACGAGGCCATCCGCCGCTTCTGGGCCGATACCACGCAGCGCTACAACTTCATGCGCCACGACCGCGAGCGCCCGCTGCTGCCGCCCGCGGACCTGTTCCTGTCCGAGGAACAGTTCTTCGTTGCCGCCAAGCCGATGGCGCGCCTGGTGCTGCAGCCCGAAGCCAATGCGGACCAGGCCGCGTTCTCGGCCATGCTGCCCGACGTCGCGGTGAACCGCCGCGCCGATGATCCGCTGGTCAACCTGGAAGCGCTGCTGCTCGACAAGCAGACCCGCGTGCTGATGTGCGCCGACTCGGCCGGGCGGCGCGAGACCCTGCTGCAGCTCTTTGCCGAAAGCGGCCTGCGCCCGCATCCGGTAGACGACTTTGCCGCGTTCCTGGCCGGCGAAGCGCATTTCTCGATTGCGGTGGCGCCGCTGCAGAGCGGCTTTGCGCTGCCGCAGGGGCAGATCGCCTTTGTCACCGAGGCCGAGCTGTACGCCGGCACCGCGCGCCGCACCGGCCGCCGCAAGCAGGAGCAGGCCTCCGCCGTCGACTCGATGGTGCGCGACCTGGCCGAGCTGAAGATCGGCGACCCGGTGGTGCACAGCGAGCACGGCATCGGCCGCTACCAGGGCCTGGTCACGCTGGACATGGGCCAGGGCGACGAGGAATTCCTGCACCTGGACTACGACAAGGCCAGCAAGCTGTACGTGCCGGTGCACCAGCTGCACGTGATCTCGCGCTATTCCGGCGCCGATCCCGATACCGCGCCGCTGCACCACCTCGGTTCTGGCCAGTGGGACAAGGCCAAGCGCAAGGCCGCGCAGCAGATCCGCGACACCGCGGCCGAGCTGCTCAACCTGTACGCGCGCCGCGCCGCGCGCGAGGGCTTTGCCTTCCCGCTCTCGCCCAAGGACTACGAGACCTTTGCCGAGAGCTTCGGCTTCGAGGAAACGCCGGACCAGGCTGCCGCCATTGCCGCGGTGATCGCCGACATGACCTCGGGCAAGCCGATGGACCGGCTGGTCTGCGGCGACGTCGGCTTCGGCAAGACCGAGGTGGCGCTGCGCGCGGCCTTTGTCGCGGTGCTGGGCGGCAAGCAGGTGGCGATGCTGGCGCCGACAACGCTACTGGCCGAGCAGCACTTCCAGACGCTGTCCGACCGCTTTGCCGAATGGCCGGTGCGCATCGTCGAGCTGTCGCGCTTCAAGACCAAGAAAGAAATCGACGCGGCCATCAAGCAGATCAACGACGGCACCGTCGACATCGTCATCGGCACCCACAAGATCCTGTCCGACCAGGTCAGGTTCGAGCGCCTGGGCCTGGTCATCATCGACGAGGAACACCGCTTCGGCGTGCGCCAGAAGGAGGCGCTGAAGACCCTGCGCGCCGAGGTCGACGTGCTGACCCTGACCGCCACGCCGATCCCGCGCACGCTGGGCATGGCGCTCGAAGGGCTGCGCGACTTTTCGGTGATCGCGACCGCGCCGCAGAAGCGGCTGGCGATCAAGACCTTCGTGCGGCGCGAGGAAGACGGCGTGATCCGCGAGGCCATCCTGCGCGAGCTCAAGCGCGGCGGCCAGGTCTACTTCCTGCACAACGAAGTCGAGACCATCGAGAACAAGCGCGCGCGGCTGGCCGAGCTGGTGCCAGAGGCGCGCATTGCCGTCGCGCATGGCCAGATGCACGAGCGCGAGCTGGAGCGCGTGATGCGCGACTTCGTCGCGCGCCGCGACAACATCCTGCTGTGCACCACCATCATCGAGACCGGCATCGACGTGCCGACCGCCAACACCATCCTGATCCACCGCTCGGACAAGTTCGGCCTGGCGCAGCTGCACCAGCTGCGCGGCCGGGTCGGGCGCTCGCACCACCAGGCCTATGCCTACCTGCTGGTGCATGACGTCGAGGGCCTGACCAAGCAGGCGGGGCGCCGGCTGGAGGCCATCCAGCAGATGGAAGAACTGGGCTCGGGCTTCTACCTGGCCATGCACGACCTGGAAATCCGCGGCGCGGGCGAGGTGCTGGGCGACAAGCAGTCCGGCGAAATCCACGAGATCGGCTTCCAGCTCTACACCGACATGCTCAACGCCGCGGTCAAGGCGCTCAAGGCGGGCAAGGAGCCCGACCTGATGGCGCCGCTGGCCGCCACCACCGAGATCAACCTGGGCACGCCGGCGCTACTGCCCAACGACTACTGCGCCGACGTGCACGAGCGCCTGTCGCTGTACAAGCGGCTGGCCAACTGCGAGACCGCCGAGCGCGTGGACGACATCCAGGAAGAGCTGATCGACCGCTTCGGCCGGCTGCCGGCGCAGGCGCAGGCGCTGGTCGAGACCCACCGGCTGCGCATCGCCGCGGCGCCACTGGGCGTGCGCAAGATCGACGCGGGCGAGGCCACCATCAGCGTGCAGTTCGTGCCCAACCCGCCGATCGACGCGATGCGCATCATCGACCTGGTGCAGAAGAACCGCCATATCAAGCTGGCCGGGCAGGACAAGCTGCGCATCGAGGCCAAGATGCCGGACGTGGCGATCCGCGCGCAGACCATCAAGCATACGTTGCGGCAACTGGCGTAGGCGTCATGGGCATCCTGCATGGACGCGACGCGCGGCCGGGTGTAGCATCAAATACTTAACAAGTTAGCGATAACGCCCCCATGCCTGCACACGCCGCCTCCCACAGCCAGCCCGTCACCGAAACCGCCGCGCGCGGCAGCGCGCTTGAATGGACCCAGCGGCTGGTTGCGTACGACACCACCAGCCGCCACTCCAACCTGGGCCTGATCGAGTCGGTGCGCGACCATTTCCTGGCCAAGGGGCTGAAGCCGCATCTGAGCTACAACCCGCAGCGGGACAAGGCCAATCTGTTCGTCACCGTGCCCGCCGCCGACGGCAACACCAACGGCGGCATCGTGCTCTCCGGCCATACCGACGTGGTACCGGTGGACGGCCAGGACTGGACCACCGACCCGTTCAAGCCGGTGGTGCGCGACGGCAAGCTCTACGGCCGCGGCACCTGCGACATGAAGGGCTTTATCGGCACCAGCCTGTCGCTGCTGCCGGCCATCCTGCAGGCCAGGCTGCGCGAGCCGGTGCACTACGCGCTGTCCTTCGATGAAGAGATCGGCTGCATGGGCGCGCCCTACCTGCTGGCCGAACTGCGCGACCGCGGCGTGACGCCCGGCGGCTGCATCGTCGGCGAACCCACCAGCATGCGCGTGATCGTCGCGCACAAGGGCATCAACGCCTACCGCTGCTGCGTCAGGGGACAGGCCGCGCACTCGTCGCTGACACCGCGCGGCGTCAATGCGATCGAATACGCCGCGCGCCTGATCTGCTTCATCCGCGACATCGCCGATGAGTTCAAGGCCAACGGCCCCTACGACCAGGCCTTCGACGTCCCCTACACCACCGCGCAGACTGGCACCATCCAGGGCGGCATCGCGCTGAACACCATCCCGGCGCTGTGCGAGTTCGTGTTCGAATTCCGCAACCTGCCCGGCGTGGATCCTGAAGCCATCTACGCCCGCATCCAGGGCTACGCCAATGACGTGCTGCTGCCGAAGATGCGCGCCGAGCATGCCGACGCCGGCCTGACGCTGAGCAAGATCGCGGCCGCGCCATCGCTGGACGTGGCCGAGCAGGAAGCCATCACGCAGCTGGTGCGCGCGCTGACCGCCGACCGCGACACCAACAAGGTCGCCTATGGCACCGAGGCCGGCCTGTTCCAGCGCGCCGGAATTCCGGCCGTGGTGTGCGGGCCTGGCGATATCCAGCAGGCGCACAAGCCGGATGAATTTGTTTCGCTGGAGCAGCTGGCTGCTTGCGAGGCCTTCCTGCACAAGGTGGTCGACAGCCTGCGCGTGGCGGGCTGACATCCCCCTCAGCCGTGTTGTGTGCCCGGCCAGGACACACAACGCGGCACCCTTCTGGCCGCCCCATCCGGCGCGGCCGCAGCACTGCCTGCATCACACCAACAACAACGAAGGAGACCTTGCATGGCTGTCCGTGATTCCGCATCCTGTTCCACCAAGCGCTTCGCGCTCGCCGGCCTGGCCCTCACCGCCGGCCTGCTCTGCCATACCGCGCAAGCGCAGGCACCGGCCGCCGCGTCTCCCACGCTTGCTGGCGCCGACACACTGCATGCGCAGGTCGAAACCCGTGCCAAGGCGGTCGAGAAGCAGCTAATCGCATGGCGCCGCGACATCCACCAGCATCCGGAACTGGGCAACTACGAGACCCGCACCGCGAAGCTGGTGGCTGACCACCTGCGCAAGCTCGGCATGGAAGTAAAGACGGGCGTGGCCAAGACCGGCGTGGTCGGCGTGCTCAAGGGCGGCAGGCCCGGTCCGGTGGTGGCGCTGCGCGCCGACATGGATGCGCTGCCGGTCAAGGAACGCGTGGACGTGCCGTTCGCGTCCAAGGCCAAGGGCCAGTACCTGGGCAAGGAAGTGGACGTGATGCACGCCTGCGGCCATGACACCCACGTGGCGATTTTGATGGCCACCGCCGAAGTGCTGGCCGGCATGAAGGACCAGTTGCCCGGCACGGTCAAGTTCATCTTCCAGCCGGCCGAGGAAAGCCCGGCCGACTTCGAACCCAATGGCTCCAACACCTGGGGCGCCAAGCAGATGGTGTCCGAGGGCGTGCTGGACAATCCCAAGGTCGATGCGATCTTCGGCCTGCATGTGAGCAGCGGCATCGAATCCGGCAAGCTGGGCTGGCGCAGCGGCCCCTCGATGGCGGCGGCCGACCAGTTCTGGATCGACGTCAAGGGCCGCCAGACGCACGGCGCGCGGCCGTGGGGCGGGATCGACCCGATCGTGGTGGCGTCGCAGATCGTGATGGGCCTGCAGACCATCCAGAGCCGCCAGGTCAACGCCATGCTGGAGCCGTCGGTGATCACCGTGGGCACCATCCACGGCGGCAACCGCATGAACATCGTGCCGGAGAAGGTCGAGATGATGGGCACCGTGCGCACCTATGACGAAGGCATGAAGAAGGACATCCATGCCCGCATGAAGCGCACCACCGAGGCCATCGCCACCAGCGCCGGGGCCGAGGCCAACTTCCGCGTGGTGGAGCTGTACAACGCCACCATCAACCAGCCGGCCCTGACCGAGAAGATGGCACCCACGCTGCAGCGCGTGGCCGGCGAAGGCAACTGGATGATCACGCCCAAGGCGACCGCGTCGGAGGACTTCTCGTTCTACCAGGAGAAAGTGCCGGGCCTGTTCTTCAACCTCGGTGTGACGCCCAAGGGCCAGGATGTGACCAAGGCGCCTTCCAACCACTCGCCTGAGTTCTATGTGGACGAGCCGGCGCTGATCAACGGCGTGCGCGCCCTGTCCAGCCTGACCGTGGACTACATGGTGATGGCGCAGCGCTGAGCGGCTCGCCCGGGGCGCTGCGGCGGGGCTACAATAGCAGTTTTGCCGCGCGCATTGCGGCCAGCCCTGCCCCGCCTTGCCGCCAGCGCGGCAAGCGCCCGATCCTCATCCGCCATGCCCCTGATCCTCCAGAGCACCGCCCCGCTTTCCCCAGCCGACCTCGACACCGCCCGCACCCTGGCCCGCGCCTCTGAACTGGTGCTGCGCAGCGACACCGTGGCCGCCGCCGAGGAATGCGCGCCGCTGACGCCGGCGCTGCGCGATGCGCTCGACGATTTCTGCGGCCCGCGCGCGATCGACTGGGCAGTGGTGCCCGCGGGGCGCAAACTGTCCGACTTCCGCCTGGTGGCGATGGACATGGACTCGACCCTGATCACGATCGAGTGCATCGACGAGATCGCAGATTTCTGCGGCCTCAAGGCCGAGGTCTCGGCCATCACCGAAGCCGCCATGCGCGGCGAGATCACCGATTTCAACGAGAGCCTGCGCCGCCGCGTGGCCCTGCTCAAGGGGCTGGACGCCAGCGTGCTGGACCGCGTCTACGAAGAGCGCCTGCGGCTGTCGCCGGGCGCCGAGCGCATGCTGCAGACCGTGCAGGCGCTGGGCCTGCGCACGCTGCTGGTGTCTGGCGGCTTCGTGCATTTCACCGAGAAGCTCAAGGCACGGCTCAAACTCGACGTGACCCGCGCCAATACGCTGGAGATCGTCGACGGCAAGCTGACTGGCAATGTCGTTGGCGAGATCGTCAACGCCGATGTCAAGGCCCGCACCGTGCAGGAAGTCTGCGCCCAGATCGGCGCCACGCCGGACCAGGCCATCGTCATGGGCGATGGCTCCAACGACCTGAAGATGATGGCCGTGGCCGGCCTGTCGGTGGCCTTCCGGGCCAAGCCGGTGGTGCGCGCGCAGGCCAGCGTCGCGTTCAACCACGTCGGGCTGGACGGCCTGCTAGCGCTGTTCCCGCACTGATCCCGGGCCGCGGCAAACGCGGCATCGCGCGCCGGGCGGCAATCGCCCGGCCGGCCCCACCCCCTGGGCCACCAGCAACGATTCGCGCTACAGCCAGCGCAAGTCCCTCCCCAAGTGCAGATAAATCCCTGAGACGCAGCATCTACTTAGCGCTTGCCTCTTCAAATGCGAATCATTACCATTAATGTTTCGTTTATCTGACATTGCCCCATGCAAGCTCTGGCCGTCCTTCTTGGCCTGGCTGCGGCCGCGTGCCTGTACCTAGCCGCGCCCAACCAGGTCCTGCTTCCGCCCGGCAGGGTCGCGCAACCGCGTGTGCTGGGCTGGCTGGGCCTGGCCCTGGCCATCGTCAGCACCTGGCTGTGGAGCACCACCGACGGCTGGCCCGTGGCCATTGCGGCCAGCCTGGTGACAGTGCCCTACGCGCTGTCGGTATGGCCCTTTATTGGCACCTATGCCGCGCGCAAGCGCCGGGCGGCACGGGAGCAACGGGCATGAGCGCAAACCAATCCGCGATGGGCACCAAGTGGCTGGCCGGTGCGCTGCTCGGGCTGCCGCTGGCGGTGGCGCTGTGCACGCTGCTGATCCTGTGGCTGCCGGGCGGCTGGGAGACCGGCATCGTCGCGGCCGTGGTGGCCTGCCTGCCGGTGTGGGTGGCCATCATCAGCGCCAGCCTGCTGTTCCGTTCCAGCCGCGCCGCCTGGATCTGGCTGGGCGGCGCCAACCTGGTCTGCTTCGGTGCGCTGTGGGCGCTGCGCCTGGCCGGCCTGGCGCCGGCTGCACTGCCCGCCTCCTGAGAATGCCATCATGAAAACCGCAACCCTGCGCCTGTACCAGACGCTGCATACCTGGGTCGGCCTGATGGCCGGCTGGGCCCTGTTTATCGCCTTCTTTGCCGGGGCGGTCACCGTGTTCCACCACGAACTGCATGTGTGGCAGTCGCCGTCGCGGCTCAAGGGCAGCGCGCCGGTCGAGGCCAAGGCCGACCCGGCCGCGGTCGACCGCTTCATGCAGAAACTGGTCGCGATCCACCCCGAGGCCGCGGCCAGTTCCTACGTGATCATGCCGTCGGAGGGCGAGCCCAATATCTCGGCCTACTGGCAGGACAAGGCGGGCGAGTGGCAGATGACCACCTACGCCCGCCTGGCCGGCGACGCCGCGATGCAGCGCGACACTTCGCGCGACCAGGTGATCGGCGAGCTGTCGGCGTTCCTGAATAGCCTGCACTACTCGCTGGGGATCCCGGTCGGCGGCATCTACTTCATGGGTGCGATCTCGGTGCTGTACGGGCTGGCGCTGGTGTCGGGCGTGCTGCTGCACTTGCCGCGGCTGAAGAAGGACCTGTTCGCGGTGCGCCCCGGGCGCAACCTGAAGCGCTTCTGGATGGACACCCACAATGTGCTGGGCCTGTTCAGCCTGCCCTTCCACCTGGTCTTTGCCATCACCGGCGCACTGTTCTCCGTGTCGCTGGTACTGATGATGGTGTTCAACACGCTGACCTTCGACGGCCGCCTGTTCGAGGCGGTGCCCCGTGCCACCACCGCCGTACCGGAAGTAGCCGCAGCCAACCGCGCGGTGCCGACCATGCCCACGGCAACGCTGATGCAGATCGCGCGCGAGCACGGCGGCGAGCGCTTTACGCCCGAGTCTTTCCGCTTCCAGCGCTTTGGCGACGCCAATGCCGTGGTGGAGGTGCGCGGCACCAGCACGCAGGCACTCGGCAACCTGGGCTCGGTCGGCATCCATGCCGCCAGCGGCGAGCCCAACGCGGGCCAGCTGACCGCCAACCAGACGGCCGGCACGCGCGACAGCAACCACGGGCTCTACAGCGCGCTGTACGCGCTGCATTTCGGCACCTTCGGCGAGCTGCCGGTGCGCCTGGTCTACCTGCTGGCCGGGCTGGCCGGCGCCTTCCTGTTCTATTCGGGCAACCTGCTGTGGATCGAGTCGCGGCGCAAGCTGCGCCAGGCCGAGCAGCCGCGCGTGCACCGGCTGCTGGCGCAGGGCACGGTCGGCGTGTGCATCGGCTGCTGCATCGGCGTGGCGCTGTGCTTCCCGGCGGCGCTGCTATGGCCGGAGCGCGCGGTGAGCTACACGTATTTCACGGTGTTTGGCCTGGCCTGTGCCTGGGCGATGCTGCGCCCGCCGGTACGCGCCGCGGTGGAACTGCTCTACGCCGCCGCGCTGGCGTCGCTGACCGTGCCGCTGGCGAACGCGATCCTGACCGGCGACCACCTGCTGCACAGCATCCCCAGCGGGCACTGGATCATCGCCGGCTTCGATATCGGCGCGATCGCGCTGGCCGCGGGCTTTGTCGCCCTGGCGCGCGCCACGCAGCGCCGCGCGCGCAGCGGGCCGGCGGAGTCGGTGTGGGCGATGCCGCAGGCAGCCCGGGCAGCACAAGCCGCCAGGCCCACCGCGAGCGCCAAGACGATGCCCAGCGCGGATACGCCCTGAGCGCACGGCGCGCGCACAAAAAAACGGACGCAGCAGCGTCCGTTTTTGTTTCCTTGGCCGCGCCGGCCCGGCCGCTGCCCTACACTATCACAGGCCAACAACATCGAGCCGACCGCCATGGAATCGACCTTCCACCAGTTTTCCGAACTGTTCGCCCAACTCGGCCTGGCCTCCGACGAAGCCAGCATCCGCAGCTTTATCGGCACGCACGCCCCGCTGCCCGACGATGTCGAGCTGGCCGAGGCACCGTTCTGGACTCCCGCCCAGGCCACGCTGCTGCGCGACGAGCTGCTGGACGACGCCGACTGGGCCGAAGTCGTCGACCAGCTCAATCTCGCCCTGAGGCAGCCGGCCTGAGGCCGCTTACGCGGCCAGCGTAGCCTCCAGCGCCTGGCGCAGGTCGGCGATCAGGTCGCGCGTGTCTTCCAGGCCGATATAAAGCCGCACCAGTTCGCCGGTGTCCTGCCAGCCGGCCGGCGGCCAGGTGCCCGCCGGGCGCATGCCCTGCACGTGGTATGGCACGGCCAGGCTATGGGCGCCGCCCCAGGACCAGCCGATCGCAAACAGCTGCAGCGCCTCGACGAAGGCATCCACCTGCTGGCGCGTATAGCTTGCCCGCAGGGTGATGGCAAATAGCCCGCTGGCGCCAGTGAAATCCCGCCGCCAGCTGGCGTGGCCCGGGCAGTCCGGCAGCGCCGGATGCAGCACGCGCGAAACCTCGGGCCGCTGGTGCAGCCACTCCGCCACTTCGCGGGCCGCACGGTCATGCGCGGCCAGGCGCACCGGCAGGCTCGGCAGCCCGCGCAGCACCAGGTGGCAGTCATCGGCGGAAACACCCCAGCCCATCAGCATGCGGGTGCGCTTCAGGCGCTCATGCAGCGCATCGTCGCAGGTCAGGACCGCGCCCATCAGCACGTCGCTGCCACCGGACTGGTACTTGGTCAGCGCCTGCACCGAGATATCGATGCCCTTGTCGAACGGGCGGAAGTAGATGCCGGCCGACCAGGTATTGTCGATCGCGGTCAGCACGCCGCGCGCCCTGGCCGCGGCGACGATGGCGTCGCTGTCGGGCACTTCCATGGTCACCGAACCGGGCGACTCCATCCAGACCAGGCGCGTATTCGGCCGGATCATCGCCGCCACCGCAGCGGCGTCCATCGGGTCGTAGTAGCGCACGGTCACGCCGAATTCGCGTGCCAGCCACTCGCCGTGGTCGCGGTTGGGGCCGTAGACGTTGTGCGGCACCAGCACGTCGTCGCCGCTCTTGAGCAGCGCGAAGTAGACCAGCGAGATTGCTGCCAGCCCTGACGGCTGCAGCAGCGTGTGGCGCGCGCCCTCCAGCAGCGCCAGGTGCTGGCACAGCGCCTCGCTGGTGGGCGTGGCGTGCAGGCCATAGCGCCAGTAAGTGGTGGCACCGTCGCCATGGGCACGCAGTTCGGCCAGGTTGCGGAACACCACGGTGGACCCGCGGTGCGTGGCGGGAGAAAACGAGGCAAAGCCGGGCGCGATTTCCAGCTCGGGCTGGACCGCAACGGTTTGCAGGTAATGGGCGGGCGACGCGGGCTTGTCGGATGGCGAATCGGACACGGCGGTTTCCTTGCTGGCTGCTGGCCGGCCACGGCGCGCTGCCCCGGCGGTATCGCCCAGGCAGAAGCACGGCACGGTCAGGAATGAGACTCGATGAGCCTTCGAGCTTACCAGCAAATGCTGGCCGCGCCACCGGCGATGGCAACGGCGGGCACCAGGAAGCGCCTTACCAGCCGGAAATCGAGGACTTCGGTGGCGGCGGCGCGTAGGTGACGCCGCTGTTGGGCGTCATGTCAAACGGGGGGATCACCAGCACGCCCAGCGGGCGGATAAAGAACGGTAGCACGATGGCGGGGTTGAACGCGTCGGTCCAGGTGCCGCGCACGGCGCCGCTGGCGTCGATGCTGCCTTCCCAGTTGCCCGACACGCGGGTGCCGTCGTCGGACTCCTCCATCAGGAAGGCGCCGCCCTCCCACTCGCCGGCCAGCAGGCGCACACCGGCGCCACGGCCTGCGTATTCGCCGCGCACGCTGTCGCGCTCGTCAGGCTTGGGGCCCAGGCGCAGCCGCACCGGCTGGTCGCCGACCTTGCCGACGTAGACCGGCAGCGACGCATATTCCGGCCGCGGCGCCAGAGGTCTTGGCGCCCCAGTGGAGAGCGAGGTGCCGCCGCGCCGGGCTTCGCCGTCGCGAATGGCCTGGTTGATGCCCAGGCCTTCCCCGCCGATCACCGGGCCAGTCGACAGCTCGGTGCCCGGCGCTGCCTGCGCCGTGCCCGCCAGGGCGAGCACGGCGGCCAGGCCCAGCGTGCAGAGGTTCTTCGTCAGCAAAGCCGGGCGCAAGGCTAACCTCAGATGCGTTCGAAGATAGCGGCAATACCCTGCCCGCCGCCGATGCACATCGTCACCAGCGCGTAGCGGCCCTGCACGCGGTTCAGCTCATTCAGCGCCTTCACCGTGATCAGGGCACCGGTGGCGCCGATCGGGTGGCCCAGCGAGATGCCCGAGCCGTTCGGGTTGACCTTGGCCGGATCCAGGCCGAGCGCCTTGGTCACCGCGCACGCCTGCGCGGCAAAGGCTTCGTTGGCTTCGATCACGTCCAGGTCCGACACCTGCAGGCCGGCACGCTCCAGCGCGATCCTCGTCGCCGGCACCGGGCCAATGCCCATGGTCTTGGGGTCCACGCCGGCATGGCCGTACGACACCAGGCGGGCCAGCGGCTTCAGGCCGCGGCGCTCGGCCTCGGCGCGCTCCATCAGCACCACCGCGGCGGCGGCGTCGTTCAGGCCCGAGGCGTTGCCGGCCGTGACCGTGCCGTTCTCCTTGACGAAGACCGGTCGCAGCTTGGTCATGTCGTCCATGGTGGCGTCATGGCGGACGTGCTCGTCGGTATCGAAGGTGACGTCGCCCTTGCGGCCCTTGCTCACCACCGGGACGATCTGGTCCTTGAAGTAACCGGCCTTGATCGCGGCCGAAGCGCGGCGGTGCGATTCCAGCGCGGCCTCGTCCTGCTGCGTGCGCGAGATGTCGTATTCCTTGGCGACGTTCTCGGCGGTCACGCCCATGTGGATGCGGTGGAAGGGATCGTGCAGCGCGCCCAGCATCATGTCGACCAGGCCGGCATCGCCCATGCGTGCGCCCCAGCGGGCCGCGGGCGCCAGGTACGGCGCGCGGCTCATGCTTTCCGCGCCACCGCCGATGGCTACGTCGGTATCGCCCAGCAGGATGGTCTGCGCGGCGCTGACAATGGCCTGCAGGCCCGAACCGCACAGGCGGTTCACGGTCAGCGCGGGGGCATTGACCGTCACCCCGCCGTTGACGGCCGCGACGCGGCCCAGATACATGTCGCGCGGCTCGGTCTGGATCACGTTGCCGAACACCACGTGGCCGACATCGTCGCCCGATACCTGCGCACGCGCCAGCGCCTCGCGCACCACCAGCGCGCCCAGCTCCGCCGGCGCCACATCCTTCAGGCTGCCGCCAAAGGTCCCGATCGCGGTACGGACACCGCTCACCACTACCACTTCACGCGTCATGACTTTGTCTCCATGAGGGTTATGTTGCACCGCACAGTATAGCGGGACGCGGACGAAATCGAACGAGCGTACTTTTACCTAATCAACCCGTTTCAGACCTCGCCCCACAGATCGTGGCCGTCGGCGCCGGTGATCTTCACGTCGACGAACTCGCCGGCGCGGTAGCGCTGGGAATGGCGTTCCGGCGGCGCGATATAGACCAGACCGTCGATTTCCGGTGCATCCGCGGACGAACGGCCGATGCCGCCGTCCTGGTTGACCTCGTCCACCAGCACGCGCAGGGTCTGGCCGACCTTGCGCTGCAGGCGTCGTGCCGAGACCTCTTCGGCCACTTCCATGAAGCGGGCGCGGCGTTCCTCGCGCACTTCGTCGGGCAGCGCGCCCGGCAGGTCGTTGGCGGTGGCGCCCTCCACCGGCGAATAGGCGAAGCAGCCGACGCGGTCCAGCTCGGCTTCGGCGATGAAGTCGAGCAGGGTCTGGAATTCCGCCTCGGTCTCGCCCGGGAAGCCGGCGATAAAGGTGCTGCGGATGGTCAGCTCAGGACAGACCTCGCGCCAGGCGCGGATCCGGTCCATGGTCTTCTCGGCATTGGCCGGGCGCTTCATGCGCTTGAGCACGTCCGGGTGCGCGTGCTGCAGCGGCACATCGAGGTACGGCAGCACATGGCCCTGCGACATCAGCGGGATGATCTCGTCGACGTGCGGGTACGGGTAGACGTAGTGCAGGCGAACCCAGGCGCCATATTGCGCAGCCAGCTCGCCCAGGGCCGCCACCAGTTCGGTCATGCGGGTCTTGAGCGGGCGGCCGTTCCAGAAGCCGGTGCGGTACTTGACGTCGACGCCGTAGGCGCTGGTGTCCTGCGAGATCACCAGCAGTTCCTTGACACCTGCCTTGAACAGGTTCTCGGCCTCCAGCATGACCTCGGCCACCGGGCGCGACACCAGGTCGCCGCGCATCGACGGGATGATGCAGAACGAGCAACGGTGATTGCAGCCCTCGGAAATCTTCAGGTAGGCGTAGTGCTTGGGCGTCAGCTTGATGCCGGCCGCGGGAACCAGGTCGGTAAACGGGTCGTGCGGCTTGGGCAGGTGCGTGTGCACCGCCTGCATCACCTCGCCCAGCGCGTGCGGGCCGGTCACGGCCAGCACCTTCGGGTGCACGGAGGACACGATGTCATGACCCGCGGCATCCTTCTTGGCGCCCAGGCAGCCGGTCACGATGACCTTGCCGTTCTCGGTCAGCGCCTCGCCGATGGCGTCCAGGCTCTCCTGCACTGCCTCGTCGATAAAGCCGCAGGTATTGACCACGACCAGGTCGGCGCCGTCATAGGTGCCGCTGATGGCATAGCCCTCGGCGCGCAGTTGGGTGATGATCTGCTCGGAGTCGACCAGCGCCTTGGGGCAGCCAAGGGAAACGAATCCCACACGCGGACTATGGTCTTTCTGGGTCGTTGATTCTGAAGGGTTTTTCACTGTGCAATCCGAATGTGGGGGCAGGCGCGGCGGTATATGCGGGGACAAGGCCGGCGGCCGGTGAGCCAATCACACATTTTAACCGTTTGCCATGAATTCTCGGCGCCTGACTCCACACATGTGGCCCAGGCTGCGGCAATGCCGCGTCATTCCGGCACGGTAGTGGCTCCTGGCAGGCCTTCCAGGACACGCTCTATCTCCAGCGAGTCCTGCATGCGCCGGATGGCCGCATGCAGTTCGGCGGCCTGTGGCCAGGTCCGCTTGAGATAGCTGAGCCACAGTTTCACGCGCCCATGTTCATGGCACGAGGCGATACGGGCATGCAGCTTTTTCAGGTAAGTGGCGATCTGGCGCAGCACCAGCGGCCACTCCTCGTCTGACGGCGCGCTGTCCATCAGCCCGCGAATGCGCAAGGCCAGGAAAGGGTCGGACACGGCGCCGCGCCCGATCATCACGTCGGCGCAACCGCTGACGGCCCGGCAGCGTTCCCAGTCCGCGACCGTCCAGACGTCTCCGTTGGCAATCACGGGCACGTCCACCGCCGCCGCAATGCGCGCGATCCAGTCCCAGTGGGCCGGCGGCCGGTAGCCATGGTCCCGCGTCCGGGCATGGACCACGAGTGAAGCCGCGCCGCCCTCGGCCAGCGCCGTGGCGCAATCAATGGCCAGCGAGGTATCGGAGACGCCCAGCCGCATTTTTGCCGTCACGGCGATATGGGCCGGCACCGCCGCGCGCACGGACGCAACGATCCGGTTCAACAACTCAGGGTTCGTCAGCAGCATGGCGCCGCCGCCATGCCGGTTGACGACCTTGGCGGGACAACCGAAGTTCAGGTCGATGCCATGCGGCGACAAGGTCGCGGCATAGGCCGCATTGCGCGCCAGCCATTCCGGATCGCTGCCGAGCAACTGGATCACCATCGGCGTGCCGCTGCGGGTATAGCCGCCGGCGAGGATTTCGGGCGTATCGCGCTCGTAGACGCGGGCTGGAAGCAACGAACCCGTCACCCGGACAAACTCGGACACACAGCCGTCGTAGCCGCCGGTATCGGTCAGCACGTCGCGCAAGACGTAGTCGGCGAGCCCTTCCATGGGGGCCAGGAACAGCCGGCTCATGGCAAGGCCTTCACCGAAGCAGAGGGCCGGGCCTGAAAGGCCGGACGAGCATATTGGATAACGGAGAGCATGGGGTGTCGCGCACAAAAGGCGAGTCCACACTGAGCCGCCGCTGGAGAGAGTTGCGTGATTGCGTGCGCCTGGGGGGCGCAGATCGCGCATTCTACCTGCTTTGCGTCGGCAGGGCGCTCAGGGAGGTGATGCGGGCGCTGGGCATCCGCCTGCATGCGAGCGCTGGCTGAGAACCAGCCAGCTTGCGGCGGGTGCAGAGCCCGCCGCCGCTAGTGCTTTACTTCTTGTCCGGCTGGTTGAACGGGAACGTCCCGAACATATTCTTGGCCTGGCTTTGCATCTGCTCCTGCATCTGCACGAACAGGTTCTTGCTCTGCTCGATGTAGTTGCTCATCATGCCCTGCATCATCGGGCCCTGCATGTTCATGAACTGCGACCACATGTCGGGGCTGAAGGTTTCGCCGGAATACAGGCCCTTGGAGTTCTCGGCCAGCTTGTTCTGGATGTCGATGAAGGCCTGGATGTTCTTTTCCAGGTAGGTGCCCATCATGCCTTGCATGGCATGGCCATAGAAGCGGATGATCTGCGACAGCATCGCGCTGGAGAACATCGGCACGCCGCCCGACTCTTCTTCCAGGATGATCTGCAGCAAGATGCTGCGGGTCAGTTCGTCACCAGACTTGGCGTCGACGACCTTGAATTCTTCTGAATCCATGACCAGCTGCTTGACGTCGGCCAGGGTGATGTAGGTGCTGGTCTGGGTGTCGTAGAGCCTGCGGTTCGGATACTTTTTGATCAGTCGCTCTGCGCCTTTTTTGGTCGTGGCCATCGGTGCTCTGTCCTTGTGTCATCGCTGTTTGCGCGCTGCTGCACCGCATGGGGTGCAGTGCGCAAATCGGTATCGCCCGCGCCATCTGCTTGTTGTCGTGCCGGCCGTCTGGTGGCCTGTTCGCGCATGGCTGCGCGTGGCGGCCTGCAACCTCGCCCCCGCGAGGGCCGCGCTGCACGAACATGGTGCTGGCTGCGCCGCTGCCCTGATTCTATGCCCAACAAGGCACTAAGAAAAGCGAGCGGGCTTAAGGAAAACCCGGTGAACTGGCGCAAAAAGGGAGGAATGCCACGCGGGCAGAAACGATTCGCGGGCCATGACGGCCCGCGAAACAGGTGGCGCAACGTAGTGTCCGCCGCCTTGTGCGCCGCGCTGGCTGCACCGCAATACGCGGGCGCCAGCGCCGGCTGCCGACTGGTTGAGCCAGGCCGGCAGGTCAGCCCATATGCAGGCCACCGTTGAGCGAGAAGTCGGCGCCGGTCGAGAAACCGGACTCGTCCGACGACAGCCAGGCGCAGATCGAAGCGATCTCTTCCGGCTCGCCCAGGCGCTTGACCGGGATCGTCCCGACGATCTTGTCGAGCACGTCCTGGCGGATCGCCTTGACCATGTCGGTGGCGATATAGCCCGGCGAAACGGTGTTGACCGTCACGCCCTTGGTCGCCACTTCCTGCGCCAGCGCCATGGTGAAGCCGTGCAGGCCGGCCTTGGCGGTGGAGTAGTTGGTCTGGCCGAACTGGCCCTTCTGCCCGTTCACCGACGAGATGTTGACGATACGGCCCCAGCCGCGGTCGGCCATGCCGTCGATCACCTGCTTGGTGACGTTGAACAGCGAGGTCAGGTTAGTGTCGATCACCGCGTCCCAGTCGGCACGGGTCATCTTGCGGAACACCACGTCGCGGGTGATGCCGGCGTTGTTGATCAGCACATCGACCTCGCCGACCTCGGCCTTGACCTTGTCGAACGCGGTCTTGGTCGAGTCCCAGTCAGCCACGTTGCCCTCAGAGGCAACGAAGTCAAAGCCGAGTGCCTTCTGCTGCTCGAGCCACCTTTCACGGCGCGGCGAGTTGGGGCCGCAGCCGGCCACCACACGAAAGCCATCCTTGGCCAGCCGCTGGCAGATGGCGGTTCCGATACCACCCATGCCGCCGGTCACATACGCAATGCGCTGAGTCATGTCCACTCCTTGATTGGCTCTTCGTTATCGTCGCCGGGTCCGCGCCAACCGCGCGCGGCCCGGAAAACCCCTTCCTTATTTGCGCTCGACTGCCAGCGCCACGCCCATGCCGCCGCCGATGCACAGCGAGGCCAGGCCCTTCTTGGCGTCGCGGCGCTTCATCTCGTGCAGCAGCGTCACCAGGATACGGCAGCCCGACGCGCCGATCGGGTGGCCGATGGCGATGGCGCCGCCGTTCACGTTGACCTTGGAGGTGTCCCAGCCCATCTGCTGGTGCACCGCCAGCGCCTGCGCGGCGAAGGCCTCGTTGATCTCCATCAGGTCCAGGTCCTGCGGGGTCCACTCGGCGCGCGACAGCGCGCGCTTCGAGGCCGGCACCGGGCCCATGCCCATCACCTTGGGATCGACACCGGCGTTGGCGTAGCTCTTGATCGTGGCCAGCGGGGTCAGGCCCAGTTCCTTGGCCTTGGCCGCCGACATCACCACCACCGCGGCGGCGCCGTCGTTCAGGCCCGAGGCGTTGGCCGCGGTCACCGTGCCGGCCTTGTCGAATGCGGGCTTGAGGCCGGACATGCTGTCCAGCGTGGCGCCCTGGCGCACGAACTCGTCGGTCTTGAAGGCCACCGGGTCGCCCTTGCGCTGCGGGATCAGCACCGGGACGATCTCTTCGTCAAACTTGCCGGCCTTCTGCGCGGCTTCGGCCTTGTTCTGCGAGCCGACGGCGAACTCATCCTGCGCCTCGCGCGTGATGCCGTATTCCTTGGCCACGTTCTCGGCGGTGATGCCCATGTGGTACTGGTTGTACACGTCCCACAGGCCGTCGACGATCATGGTGTCGACCAGCTTGGTGTCGCCCATCCGGAAGCCGTCGCGCGAGCCCGGCAGCACGTGCGGCGCGGCGCTCATGTTCTCCTGGCCGCCGGCCACCACGATCTCGGCGTCACCCGCCATGATCGCGTTAGCGGCCAGCATCACGGCCTTCAGGCCCGAGCCGCACACCTTGTTGATGGTCATGGCCGGCACCATCGCCGGCAGGCCGGCCTTGATCGCGGCCTGGCGTGCGGGGTTCTGGCCCGAACCGGCAGCCAGCACCTGGCCCATGATGACTTCGCTCACCTGCTCCGGCTTGACGCCGGCGCGCTCCAGCGCGGCCTTGATGACCACGGCACCCAGTTCCGGCGCCGGGATCTTGGCCAGCGAGCCGCCAAATTTGCCGACCGCGGTGCGGGCGGCGGATACGATGACAACGTCAGTCATTGTGTAGTCCTTTCAATGAAAACGGGAGGGAACCTGCAGGCCTGCCGGCGCCGTGCATGATGCACGCCGGCACGCATGCAAGCGTCATGCCTTGGCTTTGACGTATCGCCCAGGCGCGGGTTCGATCGCAGGATAGCGCGCATTGCCGTAGTTGGCGGGCGCGGCGCGTTTCGCGCCGGCCTGGCCAGCCAGCCATGCGGTCCAGTCCGGCCACCAGCTGCCGTGATGCTCGGTGGCGCCAGCCAGCCATTGCTGCGGCGACTCCGGCAGCGCATCGTTGGTCCAGTGGCTGCGCTTGTTCTTGGCCGGCGGGTTGATCACACCGGCGATATGGCCCGACGCACCCAGCACGAAGCGCAGCTTGTTCGCCAGCAGCGCGGTCGAGGCATAGGCCGCGGTCCACGGCACGATGTGGTCTTCGCGCGAGCCGTAGATGTAGGTCGGCACGTCGATGCTGGCCAGGTCCACCGGCACGCCGCACACGGTCAGCTTGCCCGGCACCTTGAGCTCGTCCTGCAGGTAGGTGTGGCGCAGGTACCAGCAGTACCACGGCCCCGGCAGGTTGGTGGCGTCGCCGTTCCAGAACAGCAGGTCGAACGGCACCGGCGTGTTGCCCTTCAGGTAGTTGTCGACCACGTAGTTCCACACCAGGTCGTTCGGGCGCAGGAACGAGAAGGTATTGGCCAGCTCAAGGCCGCGCAGCAGCGCGCACGGCGCGCCGGCTCCCCCGCCCAGCGTGGCCTCGCGCAGCTGCACATGGCCCTCGTCGACAAAGACGTCGAGGATGCCGGTGTCGGCAAAGTCCAGCAGCGTGGTCAGCAGCGTGACGCTGGCAGCCGGGTGCTGGCCGCGCGCGGCCATCACCGCCAGCGCAGTCGAGACAATGGTGCCGCCCACGCAGAAGCCGAGCACGTTGATCTTGTCCTGGCCACTGATGTCGCGCGCGACTTCGATGGCGCGGATGGCCGCGTTCTCGATGTAGTCGTCCCAGGTGCTGCCAGCCATGCTGGCATCCGGATTGCGCCACGACACCAGGAACACCGTATGCCCCTGCTCCACCACATGACGCACCAGCGAGCTCTCCGGCTGCAGGTCCAGGATGTAGTACTTGTTGATGCACGGCGGCACCATCAGCAGCGGGCGCGCGTGCACCTTGTCGGTCAGCGGCTTGTACTGCAACAGCTGGAAGTATTCGTTCTCGAAGACCACGGCGCCTTCGCTCACCGCGACATTGCGGCCGACCTCAAACGCGCTCTCGTCGGTCTGCGAAATCTTGCCGCGCGTCAGGTCTTCCATCATGTTGCGCACGCCGGCACGCAGCGATTCGCCGCCCGACTCGATCAGCAGGCGCTGCGCCTCGGGATTGGTGGCAAGGAAATTGGCGGGCGACATCGCATCGACCCATTGCGAGATCGCGAAGCGGATGCGCTGGCGCGTCTTGGCATCGGCCTCGACGGCATCGGCCAGCTCGGTCAAGGCGCGCGCATTGAGCAGGTAGAACGCGGCAGCGAAGCGGTATGGCAGGTTGGTGCGCCATGCGTCGCCGGCGAAGCGCCGGTCGTGCAGCGGCCCGGTGGCCTCGGCCTTGCCCTCGGCCATGGCCTGCCATAGCGCTGAGAAGTCCTTCATGTAGCGCTGCTGGATATCACCCAGCTGCGCCGGCTCGATCTTGACGCCTGCCAGCGCATCCAGGCCCGGAATGCCGGACGCAGCCGCGTGGCCGTTGCCTTCAGTGCCCTGCCACTGGCGGGACCATTCCAGCCATGTGGCTGGATCGAATGGCCCCGGCGTGAACTTGAATGGTTGGGACTTGCCTTCCTGAGTGGAAGCTGCCGCGCCTTTGCCGGTCGCCATGATTTGATTGTCTCTCTGCCGTCACTATTCGAACCGGCTCCGGGCATTGCCCTGGCCGGCACTTTGCATGGGGAGATGCTATCCGAATGGACCCGGCTTGTGCCTCCCCCAAAGTGGGAGGGTCTGCCGGCACATCTGCCCTGGAACTGGCTGGAAGCCTCGACCGCACCTGCTGCGGCCCGTGGCTTGCGTCCATTCCGATAGCGGCTCCCCTTTTATCCGGCAAGCGCGACATCCTCGCATGGCAACGCCATGCGCTATGCTTGCCGGAGAAACCTGGGAATCGTCAGCGATTCCGAGACATTTGAGCTCATTGTTGCCTTGCAACGCACGCGCTGTCAATGCGGGAATCCGCCCCGGCGCCGCGCGCTTCCCGACCTACCGGACGGTATGCAGCGCTCGCATCTGCCGAGGCCACAGAGCATAGGCGAGAAGGATGAAAATTTGATGTACATCGTGGCCATTGGCTGGCTCTACGTGGCGCTGATGATGGCGATCACCGAGCACACCGTGGTGGCAGGGGTTGCCACCTTCCTGATGTATGGCGTGGCGCCGGTGGCGCTGGTGCTCTACATCATGGGCACGCCCGGCCGCCGCCGGCGCGAGGCCGAAGCCGAGCGCGCGCAGGCGGCCAGAGGCAAGGACGAGTGAGGCAGCGGCCGGCTCAGTCCGCCAGCCAGACCAGGCTGGCCATGCGGCCGGTCACGCCGTCGCGCCGATAGGAGTAGAAGCGACCGGCATCGGCCACGGTGCAGGCGTCGCCGCCGTAGACCTCGGTGCAGCCGGCGCGCGCCAGGCGCGTGCGCGCCAGCGCATAGATGTCGGCAAGGTATTTGCCCGGCGCACCCGCGCGGAAGGCCGCGGCAACCGCGGCCTGTTCATCGGCGCGTGCCTGGGCCAGGAAGGCATCGCGCACTTCGGCACCTACCTCGAACGCATCGGGGCCGATGGCCGGGCCCAGCCACGCCAGCCAGCGCGGGGCGCCAGCACCGGCAGCGGCCTGCATCCGTGACAGCGTGGCTTCGATCACGCCGCTGCACAGGCCGCGCCAGCCCGCATGCGCGGCGCCCACCACCGTCCCCTGCGCATCGCACAGCAGCACCGGCAGGCAATCCGCCGTCATCACGGCGCAGACGTGGCCGGGTGCCACCGCCAGGCTCGCGTCGGCCTGGGGCACGGGCGTGCCCCAGGCCGCGACATGATCGACCGTCGCCACCGCGCAGCCATGCACCTGCTCCAGCCATTGCGGCATCGACGGCAGGCACGCGGCCAGCCGCGCACGGTTGCGCGCCACGTCGGCGGCATCGTCGCCGACGTGGGTGCCCAGGTTCAGGCCACCCGGGGCGCCGCCGGCAAGCCCGTACGGGCCCTTGCTGACGCCGCCCTGGCGCGTCGTGGATAGCGCGCACACACGCGCCGGCGCGGGCCAGTCAGGGACCAGCCAGGCGGGATCAGGCGCTGCGCTCATCGTCATCGTCACCGTCTTCATCATCGCCGGCGTATTCCCAGTGGGCCTCGCCGCCTTCCCAGACTTCGTCCCAGGCTTCTTCTTCCTCGTCGGCCTGCGCGCTTTCAAAATCCAGCGCATCGATCAACGCCTGCAGGTCTTCCGGCGGCTGCGCGGTCCAGGACATGCGCTTGCCGGTGGCCGGATGCACCAGGCCGAGCTGGTACGCATGCAGCGCCTGGCGCTCATACGGCACCGGCAGCGGCGCGCGGACTGCCGGGCGCTGCCCGCGCTGCGTGGCGCGGAAGTAGACCGGGTCGCCCACCAGCGGATGGCCGATCGATTCGAAATGCACGCGGATCTGGTGCGTGCGGCCAGTCTCCAGCTTGCACATCACCATCGACACAAAGCCCCGCCCCAGCGGCACCGTGGCCAGCGTGCGGAAATGCGTGCGCGACGGCTTGCCGCTGGCGGTATGCACGACCGCCATGCGCGTGCGTTCGCGCGGATCGCGGCCGATGGGCGCGTCGATGGTGCCCTCGTCATAGGTGCGGCCCCACACCAGCGCGATATAGGTGCGCTTGACCGTGCGCGCCTGCAGCTGGCGCACCAGGTCGGTCTGCGCGGTCAGCGAGCGCGCCACCACCATCAGCCCGGAGGTTTCCTTGTCGAGCCGGTGCACGATGCCCGCGCGCGGCAGCGACGTGGCGGCGGGGTCGCGGTGCAGCAACCCGTTGAGCACGGTGCCGCTCCAGTTGCCGGCAGCCGGGTGCACCACCAGCCCGGCGGGCTTGTTGATCACCAGCAGGGTGTCGTCTTCATAGACCACGTCCAGCGGCACGTCCTCGGGCGAGAAAGCGGACGATTCCGGCGCGGCCTGCGGCTGGATCTCGATGCGGTTGCCCATCTGCACCGCGTCGCGCGGCCGGCGCACCTGGCCGTCGACGCGCACGGCGCCGCTTTCGATCCACTGCTGCAGGCGGCTGCGTGAAAACTCGCTGAAGTGACGCGCGAGCAATTTATCGAGCCGCTCGCCATGCGAGGCGCTGTCCACCTCCAGCGTCAGGGTCACGGCCGGCTCGGCAGCTGGCGCGCCGCTGCCGGACGGCGTCTCGGCAAGGTCTTCAAATTCCTCGGGATGTGCCTCGAAATCGGCCACGGACGCGGCTGCGCGCACCCGTTCTGGTGGAAGTCCTCCCACGCCACCTCCGGCTTCGGGGTGGGGCTGGGGGCTTGGGCTATAATGCTTGACGCTATTTTTCTTCATCCGGGATACGATTGCCCATGCAATTGCAGAGCATGAAACGCGCGCGCTGGCGCACGACAATTGGAGCGGTTCTGCTCGCAGGCGGCTGCGTCATGCTGTCTGCATGCGGCCTGCTGGCGGACCAACCCGACGAGACCGCAGGCTGGTCGGCCAACAAATTATATTCGGAAGCCAAGGATGCGCTGGATGGCGGCGACTACACGCGTGCCGTCAAGCTGTATGAAAAGCTCGAAGGCCGCTATCCGTTTGGCCGCTATGCGCAGCAGGCCCAGATCGATACCGCCTACGCCAGCTACAAGGATGGTGAAACGGCAGCAGCCCTGGCCGCGGTGGACCGCTTCATCCAGCTGCACCCGAACCATCCCAATATCGATTACGCCTACTATCTCAAGGGCCTGATCAACTTCAACGACAACCTGGGCTGGCTGGGCCGCTTCTCGGGCCAGGACCTGAGCGAGCGCGATCCCAAGGCCGCGCGCGCCGCGTACGACGCCTTCCATACGCTGATCACGCGCTACCCAGAAAGCAAGTACACCCCCGACGCAACGCTGCGCATGCAGTACATCGTCAACTCGCTGGCCCAGCATGAAGTGCATGCCGCGCGCTACTACTACCGGCGCGGCGCCTATCTGGCCGCCGTCAACCGTGCCCAGCAGTCACTGAAGGACTACGATGGCGCGCCGGCCAACGAAGAGGCCCTGTACATCATGATCCGCTCGTATGACGCGATGGGCATGAAGGACCTGCGCGACGACACCGCGCGCGTGATGGAGCGCAATTTCCCGGACAGCGACTTCATCAAGTACGGCGCGCGCCGCAAGGACAAGGCCTGGTGGGAAGTGTTCTGACGCCGGCTGGCCAGCGGCCATAAAAAAACGGGACGTATCCTCCGATACGTCCCGTTTTTCTTTTTCCGGCACCCGCAGCGTTCAGTCCGCTGCCGCTTCCCCTGCGGGCTCCGCCTCAGCTTCCTTGCCAGGACCGCGCAGCGACTCCAGGAAGCGCACCACCGTCGCTGCCTCACGCGTGCGCGTGAACGGCGGCAGGCTTTGCCAGATCTGCCGGCCATAGGGCTTCTCGACCAGCCGCGTATCGAAGATCGCCAGCACGCCGCGGTCAGACTCCGAGCGGATCAGCCGCCCCGCCCCCTGCTTGAGCGTGATCACCGCATGCGGCAGCTGGTGCACGGCAAACGGGCTCAGGCCCTTCTTCTGCAGCACTTCCATGCGCGCGGCCAGCACCGGGTCGTCGGGCGGAGCGAACGGCAGCTTGTCGATGATCACCAGCGACAGCGCCTCGCCGCGCACATCCACGCCTTCCCAGAAGCTCTGGCTGCCGACCAGCACCGCATTGCCCAGTTCGCGGAAGCGGTCCAGCAACTCGGTGCGGCTGGCCTGGCCCTGCACCAGCAGCGGCAGGTTCAGGCCGCGCTCGGCAAACGCGTCATAAAGCAGGTCCGAGGCACGCTGCACGGCGCGCAGCGTGGTGCACAGCAGGAAGGTGCGCCCGCCGGCGGCCTCGATCAGCGGCAATGCCGCCTGCACCACCGCGTCGGTGAACTGCGGCGACTGCGGCGCCGGCATGTCGCGGGGCACGTAGAGCAGCGCCTGCTTCGCGTAATCGAACGGGCTGGGCAGCGTCAGCGAGCGGTCCTTGTCGAGCCCCAGCTGCGCGGCATAGTGGGTGAAGTTACCCTTCACCGACAGCGTCGCCGAGGTAAAAACCCAGGCGCGCGGCTGGCCGTCGCGCTGGCGCGTGAAGATCGGCGCGATCGACAGCGGCGTGCGGTGCAGTTGCACAGTATGCGAGAACACCTCGACCCAGCGCACGGTTTCAGGCCCGGCGGGCACCGCTGGCGCGGCTTCACCCTCGCCCTCCGGCGGCTGCGGTGCCGGCGCGGGCGCGGCATCGGCGCGCCACGCGGCCAGCTTGTTGGCCAGCTCCAGCGCGCGGCGGTGGCATTGCTGCAGCGATTCGGCACGCTCGGCCTGGCTTTCGAGCATCTCGACGAAGTCTGACAGCGCTTCGTCCAGCGCATCGAGCGTCTCGTTGAAAGGCTCGGCGATACGGCGGTCGGCCTCGATCTGGCCCAGCGCCAGCCGCGCATTGTCCTTGCTGAAGGCAAGGCGCAGGTCGCGCGCGGCGCGCTCCAGCGGCGCGGCCAGCGCGACCCAGTCCACCGCATCGCGCGCATGGGACAGGCCTTCGGCCACGGCATCGCGGGCGATTTCGAGCAGCTGGCTGGTCGACAGTGTCTCGCCGAAGAACAGCGTGGCGGTCTCGGGCAGCTGGTGGGCCTCGTCGAAGATCACGGTGTTGGCCGCCGGCAGCAGTTCCGCCATGCCGGTGTCGCGCAGCACCACGTCGGCAAAGAACAGGTGATGGTTGACCACCACCACGTCGGCCTGCTGCGCTTCCTTGCGCGCGCGCATCACAAAACATTCCTTGTAATGCGGGCATTCCGATCCCAGGCAGTTGTCGCGCGTGGAGGTCACCATCTGCCATACCGGCGCGTTCTCGGGCACGGACGCCAGCTCGGCCTTGTCGCCGGTGGAGGTTTCCTTGATGAAGCGACCGATGTCGCGCAGCCACGCCGCATCCTGGCGCGACGCCAGGCGCCCGTTGGCCTGCGCGCGTTCCAGGTGGTAGTGGCAGACGTAGTTGGCGCGGCCCTTGAGCAGCGCCACCGAGACCGGCACGTTCAGCGCATGGCGCACCGTGGGGATATCGCGCAGGAACAGCTGGTCCTGCAGGTTCTTGGTGCCGGTCGACAGGATCACCTTGCCGCCCCACAGCATCGCCGGCACCAGGTAGGCGTAGGTCTTGCCGGTGCCGGTGCCCGCCTCGACGATGACGGAATCGTTCTGCGCGATTGCGTCGGCGACGGCCTCGGCCATCTTGTGCTGCGAGGCGCGTGGCCGGTAGCCGGGAATGGCCTGGGCCAGCGTGCCGGTATCGGCAAAGATGGTGGCCAGTTCAGCGCCGCGGCTGGCGCCGTCGTCGGCGGGCGCGGCAGGCACGGGCGACCCGGCGTCGGTCAGGCTGACGGCTTCGGACGGCTCAGGGGAATCTGGAAGATCGGACAAGGGAGGGGGGAGAATGTTGTATGGGCCGCCGGACAGGGCCAGCGGCGATCGGCAAGACAATGGGCCAGCCTGGCGCGGATGCGCTCAGGCCGGCACGTCGGGTTCGAGCTGCAGCTGCAGCAGCGTGATGGCGTCCTTCAGCTTGAGGCGGCGCTTCTTCAGCCGGCGCAGCTGCAGTTCGTCATGGACGGCGTCGCTGGCAAGCCGGTCGATCAGGAAATCCAGGTCGCGGTGCTCGATCTGCAACTCCATGATGCGCCGCTCCAGGGTGTTCAGGTTGCTGTCCATCTATGCCTCCGCTGCGCAGTCACGGTGCCGGGCCTCAGAAGCCGAACGGGCGCGGCGCCGACGCCTGGCCCTGTTGCTCCTTCGCCTTGGCGCGGCGCTCTTCCAGTTCCTTCTGGCGCTGTTCGAGGTCGCGCTGCTTGGCCTCGTATGCCTTGACGTTCTCCTGCCGCTGGCGGGCCTGCTCGGCGCCCTTCTGCTGGGCCTCCTGCATGCGGGCATCGAAGTCGGACTGCTTCTTTTCATACGCCTGCGCATTGGCGGCACGCTGCGGCGCCTCGCCCTGGCGCTGCGCCTCGCGCAGCTGCTGTTCCTGCTGCTTCTTCTGGAAGGCCTCGCGACTGGACTGTTCACTGGCCGAGCGCTTCGGCTGGCTGGCCTCGAACTCGGCGTTGCGCAGCGCCTGTTCGCGGTCGCGCTCGGCGGCGCGGTGGGCGCGTTCGGCCTCGCCTACCTCCAGTTCGCGCTTGCGCAGCACCTGCAGCTCCTCGCGCTGGACTTCCTTGGCGTTGTTGATGCAGTGGTTGACGAAGAACTTGCCGTAGCACTCACGTTCGGCGGCGGCAAAGCGGTAGTTGGTCCAGGCGCGCGAATCCTCGACGGCCTTGCGTTCGGCGGCAAAGTCGCGCTGGCCGTTGGCGGCGGGCGGCGCGGCGGGCGCGGAAGCCTGGGCGCGCGCCTCGCGCAGCGGCATCAGCACGGCGCATGCAGCCAGGGCCAGTGCAGCCAGGCGGCCGAAGCGGAACAGGGAAGTTTCAGGCACGTTGGCGAAGGTTGGCATGGCCAGGATGGTGGCCTTGGCGGCGGCCGGGCGGGACTTGACGATCATGACCGGATTCTAGCATCCGGGCCGGGCACCGGCCTGCCCCGCCGGCCCGTTCCGGACGTGCGCGGGACGCCGCCCGCCCCGCACCCACAGCGCGCCCCGGCGGATACCTCGCGCGCTTGTGGCAAAATGCCCCGCTTTCGACTGACTGCGTTTTTCGCTGCGCTCTCCGATGTCCAACCTGCCCGCATCCGTCTCGCAAAAGATTGTCTCGCTCATCGCGGCTGAACTGTCCGTGCAGCCCCGCCAGGTGGCCGCGGCCGTGGCGCTGCTTGACGAAGGCGCCACCGTGCCCTTCATCGCCCGCTACCGCAAGGAAGTGACCGGCAACCTGGATGACACGCAGCTGCGCAACCTGGAAGAGCGCCTGCTCTACCTGCGCGACATGGAAGACCGCCGCGCGGCCATCCTCGCGTCGATCCAGGAGCAAGGCAAGCTCACGCCCGAGCTCCAGGCTGCCATCGAGGCCGCCGAAACCAAGCAGACGCTCGAAGACCTCTACCTGCCCTACAAGCCCAAGCGCCGCACCCGCGCCCAGATCGCGCGCGAATGCGGGCTGGAGCCACTGGCGCAGGCGCTGCTGGCCGATCCCACGCTGGACCCGCAGGCCGAGGCCGCCAAGTACGTCAACGGCAACCCCACCGCCGACGGCGGCGTGCCTGATGTCAAGGCCGCGCTGGACGGCGCGCGCGACATCCTGTCCGAGCAGTTCGGCGAAACCGCGGAACTGCTGGGCAAGCTGCGCGAGCACCTGTGGAACAACGGCGTGGTGGCCTCCACCGTGATGGAAGGCAAGGAAACCGCCGAGGAAGAGAAGTTCCGCGACTACTACAGCTACAGCGAGACCATCCGCACCGTGCCGTCGCACCGTGCGCTGGCGCTGTTCCGCGGCCGCAACGCGGGTGTGCTGATGGTCAAGCTGGGCCTGGGCGAAGAACAGGACGCGATGGTGCCGCACCCGTGCGAAGGCATGATCGCGCGCCATGTCGGCGTCCAGAACCTGGGCCGCGCGGCCGACAAATGGCTGGGCGACGTATGCCGCTGGTGCTGGCGCGTCAAGGTGCAGCCCCACCTGGAAACCGAACTGCTGACGCAGCTGCGCGAAACCGCGGAGAACGAAGCCATCAAGGTGTTCGGCCGCAACCTGCATGAGCTGCTGCTGGCCGCGCCGGCCGGGCCCAAGTCCGTGATGGGCGTCGACCCGGGCATCCGCACCGGCTGCAAGATCGCCGTGGTGGACAGCACCGGCAAGCTGCTGGACACCGCCACCATCTACCCGCACGAGCCCCGCCGCGACTGGAACGGCTCGCTAGCCACGCTGGCGCGCCTGGCAAAACAGCACAATGTGGCGCTGGTGTCGATCGGCAACGGCACCGCCAGCCGCGAAACCGACAAGCTGGTGCAGGACCTGATGAAGCAGATGCCCGAGCTGAAGCTGACCAAGATCGTGGTCAGCGAGGCCGGCGCTTCGGTGTATTCGGCGTCGGAGCTGGCAGCCAAGGAATTCCCGGACCTCGATGTATCGCTGCGCGGCGCGGTGTCGATTGCCCGCCGGCTGCAGGATCCGCTGGCGGAACTAGTCAAGATCGATCCCAAGTCGATCGGCGTGGGCCAGTACCAGCATGACGTCAACCAGCGCGAGCTGGCGCGGGCGCTGGACGCCGTGGTCGAAGACTGCGTCAACGCCGTGGGCGTGGACGTCAACACCGCCTCGGCGCCGCTGCTGGCGCGCGTGTCGGGCCTGAACACGGTGCTGGCACGCAATATCGTCGAGTTCCGCGACGCCAATGGCGCCTTCCCCAACCGCAACGCGCTGAAGCAGGTGCCGCGCCTGGGCGACAAGACCTTCGAGCAGGCGGCCGGCTTCCTGCGCATCAACGACGGCGACAATCCGCTGGACCGCTCCTCGGTGCACCCGGAAGCGTATCCGGTGGTGCAGCGCATCCTGGAACACGTCAAGAAGGGCCTGCGCGATGTGATGGGCAACCGCGACGCGCTGCGCGGCCTGTCGCCGACGCAGTTCACCGACGACTCCTTCGGCCTGCCGACCGTGCGCGACATCCTGACTGAACTGGAAAAGCCGGGCCGCGACCCGCGCCCCGAGTTCAAGACCGCGACCTTCCAGGAAGGCGTGGAAGACGTGAAGGACCTGCAGCCCGGCATGGTGCTGGAAGGCGTGGTCACCAACGTGGCAGCCTTCGGTGCGTTTGTCGATATCGGCGTGCACCAGGACGGCCTGGTCCATATCTCGGCGTTGTCGAACAAGTTCGTCAAGGACGCGCACGAGGTGGTCAAGGCTGGCCAGGTGGTCAAGGTCAAGGTGATGGAGGTCGACGTCAAGCGCAATCGCATCGGCCTGTCGATGCGCCTGGACGACGAGCCCGGCCAGGCCGCGGCGCGTGCCGGCGGTGACCGTGGCGACCGCGGCGCTCAGCGCAATGGCGGCAAGGGCTTCGGTGGCGGCCGCCGCGAGCAGGAACCGGCGGGCGCGATGGCCGCGGCCTTCGCCAAGCTCAAGCGCTAAGCCGCAAGCGCATGGCAAGACGCCCCGCACGGGAAGCCGTGCGGGGCGTTTTTGCTTTCAACCGCCGCGCCCGATCCGCACCGCCAGGCCCTTCCCGGCCCCATCCGAGCGGTTGGCAAACGCAATTTCCAGCCCATGCAGCCGCGCCACGCGCCGCGCGATGGAAATGCCAAGGCCGTGCCCCTGCTCGCGCTGCCCGCTGCCGCCGCGGAAAAAGCGGTCTCCCAGCCGTGCCAGCACGTCCGGCGCCACGCCCGGTCCCTGGTCGCGCACGGTGATGCCGTCAGGCTGGAAATCGACCGTCACCAGCGCACCCGGCGGACTGTAGCGGATCGCGTTGTCGAGCAGGTTGCGCAGCATCAGCGACAGCAGGCTGGTGTCGCCCGCCACTGGCAATGGGGGATGGTCCTGCGCCGGCCATTCCAGCTCGACGTCGACCTGTTTCTGCTGCGCCAGGCCCAGGCAGTCGGACAGCGCCTGCTGCGCCACGGGCAGCCAGTTGACAGGCTGGCGCGAAGGCGGCGCTGAGGCATCCTCCAGCCGGCTCAGTGTCAGCAGCTGCGACACCAGCCGGCCGATGCGGTCGATGCCGGATGCCACATTGGCGCGCGCCTGCACGCGTTCGTCGGCGTCAGGTGAGCGCTCGGCTATCTCCCACTGCGCCTTGAGCGCGGCCAGCGGCGTGCGCATCTCGTGCGCCGCATCGGCGGTCAGGCGCCGTTCGTGTTCGATGGAATCCGATACGCGCGCCAGCAGCCGGTTCATCGCATGCACCAGCGGCACCAGTTCACCGGGCACGGCCTTGAGGCTGAGCGGCCGGCGGTCCTCCGGGGCGCGCCCTTCGATGTCCGAGGACAGCGCCCGCACCGGCGCCAGCGCGCGCCTCATGAACCAGATCAGCAGCCCGATCAGCACCGGCAGCCCCGCGGCCCACGGCAACACCTGCGCGGCGATATAGGACAGGATCAGCTCGTTGCGCTCGCCGATCTGCTGGCCGACACAGACACGCCAGCCGGTATCGGGGTCGTCGAGGTAGTAGAGCCGCCAGGCCTTCTTGTTGATGGTGATATCGGTAAAGCCCTTGACGCCGGGGGCGCGTGGCAGCAGGTCGCCCTCGGGATCGATATGCAGCGACTTGCCGTCCGGCAGCCACGCCGCGATGGCCAGGTCGCCCAGCCCGGCGTCGCCCTGGTCGCCTTCCACCAGCTGCGGCAGCCGCGTTCGCGACGGCGCAGCGGCGACATCGACCAGCGGGACCACCGAATGCATCTGCAGCGCCATGCGCACCATGTCAGTGTCATAGAGCTCGTTGATCTCATGCCGGGCCCGCACGTAGGTCAGGCCGATGGTCAGCAGCCACACCACCGGCGCGGCGATCAGCACCGCAAAGATGAGCCGGCGCTGCAACGTCATATGCAATCCTCCGCCGCGCCCAGCGTGTAGCCCGCGCCGCGGAAGGTGCGCACGATCTTCGGATGAATCTTGCGGCGCAGGTGGTGGATATGCACCTCTAGCGCGTTGCTCTCGATGCCGCCCTGCCAGTCATAAAGCTTGTCGCGCAGGAAGTCGCGCGTCAGCAGCCGGTTGGGGTGCGCCAGCAGCAGCTCCAGCAACATGGCTTCGCGGCTGGTCAGTTCCACCGGCTGTCCCTGCCAGTACGCCTGGCGCGCGGCCGGGTGGAATTCCAGCGCGCCGTGCTTCCACACTGGCGACGACAGGCCCGCTGCGCGGCGAGTGACGGCACGTAGCCGGGCCGCCAGCTCATCGAGCGCGATCGGCTTGACCAGGTAGTCGTCGGCGCCGGCGTCAAGGCCGCCGATGCGGCTGTCGATCGCATCGCGCGCGGTCAGCACAATCACCGGGATGCGGCAGCCGCGCGCACGCCAGCGCGCGAGCAGCGACATGCCGTCTTCCCCTGGCAGGCCCAGGTCCAGCACCACGGCATCGTAGTGGACCACGCCGAGTGCATGGTCGGCTTCAGCGCCGGTGCTGAACCAGTCGACCGCATAGTCCAGCAGTTGCAGGCCGCGGCGAAGCCCGTCGCCCAGCATCGGGTCGTCTTCAACGATCAGGATTCTCATTTATTTCGGGCTGGGTTCGTTTTGTCCTTCCGGTGTTATCTACCGGTCACAAGAGCGCGTGCGGCATCGTGCCTGCAACGCATCGTGGCCATTATGTGCGCGCCCGCTTAATCTGCCATTAAGGTTCGCCGATTATTCTCGCCCTCTCCGCGCCAGGACCAGCCTGAGTCAACGCCGCACCTCCAGCCGGCGTTGTCATGGCCATGCCGCCGGGCCGCGCTGCCGCGCAGCGCCGCCTCAGCACTCTACCCAAGCCACCGCCGCCCTTGCCGTCACACCCGCCTCCAGGCCACGACGTTCCTGCCATGCCTCAACGTCCCAATCGCTCTGCCGCCGTGCGCAGGCTCGACGCCACCCGGGCCGGCGACCCCGGCCATGCCGCACGCATCGCCGGCATGCCCGCCCTGACGGTGGCGCTGGTGGCGCTGGCGTTCGCGCTGGTCTGGTTCGGCACGCTGGGCGTGCGCCACCTGCTCGGCCCCGACGAGGGCCGCTATGCCGAGATCGCGCGTGAAATGCTGAGCACCGGCGACTGGGTCACCATCCGCTACAACGCGCTGAAGTACTTCGAGAAACCGCCCTTCCATATGTGGGTGACGGCACTGTCGTACGCGCTGTTCGGCGTCGGCGAATGGCAGGCAAGGCTGTGCGTGGCGCTGGCCGGCATGGCCGGGCTGGGCGTGTCGATGCTGGCCGCGGCACGCTGGTTCGGCGCGCGCGCCGGACTGTTGACGGGTCTGGTGCTGGCGTCCGCACCGATGTGGAATGTCGCCGCGCATTTCAATACGCTGGACATGACGCTGTCCGGCGTCATGGCCTGCGTGCTGGCGTGCATGCTGCTGGCCCAGCATCCGGCCGCAACGCCCGCCGCGCGCCGCAACTGGATGCTGGCGTGCTGGGCCGCGATGGGCGTGGCCGTGCTGACCAAGGGCCTGGTCGGCCTGGCGCTGCCCGGCCTGGTGCTGGTGATCTACACCTGCTTGACGCGCGACCTGGCGCTGTGGCGAAGGCTGCATGTGCCGGCCGGCATCGTGGTGATGCTGCTGGTGGCGGTGCCATGGTACTGGCTGGTGGCGCGGCGCAACCCGGAATTCCTGCGCTTTTTCTTTATCCACGAGCACTGGCAGCGCTATACCTCGACCGTGCATGCGCGCACGGGTGCGCTGTGGTACTTCGTGCCGCTGGTGATCGGTGGCTTCCTGCCATGGCTGGGGCTGGTGCCCGGCATGGTGCGCGCCGTCCGGCAACGTGCCGGCGTCGCCGACCCAGGCAGTCCGCGGCCGTTCCAGCCTGCCCTGATGGCGGCGCTGTGGGCGGCGTCGATTTTCGTCTTCTTCAGCCTGTCCGGATCCAAGCTCCCCGGCTATATCCTGCCGGTGTTCCCGGCGCTTGGGATGCTGGCGGGTGCGGCGCTGGTTCAGACCGGCGAGCGTGCCTGGCGCCGACAGTTGCGGGCGATGCTGGTTGTCGGCGCGATCGCGCTGCTGGCCAGCCCCTACGTGGCCACGCTCGATTCCAACAACACGCCCAATGCGCTGTACCGCGCCTATGCCGTGTGGGCGGCGTTGGCGTTCGCGCTGGTGATGCTGAGCGCCGTGGCCGGCCTGTGGCTGCAGCGCCGGCACGGGCGCATGGCCAGTATTACGGCCTATGCATTCGGGATGCTGCTGGCATTCTCCACCGCCCTGCTCGGCCACGAAACCATCGGCCGCTCGGCGTCGGGCATCGACATGGTGGCGCCGATCGCGCGCGTACTGGAGCCTGGCATGCCGCTCTACGGCGTCGGCATGCTGGACCATACGCTGCCGTTCTACCTGCACCATCCGCTCACCATGGTGGCGCGAGCCGACGAACTAACCTTCGGCACCGAACAGGAGCCGCAGAAATGGCTGCCCACCATCGATGCCTTCATCGATGCCTGGCTGCACGGTCCGCGCGCCGTCGCGCTGCTGTCGCCGCAGACCTTTGCCGAGCTGAGTGCGCGCGTGCCGATGCATGTGGTCGCGCGCGACTGGCGGCGCGTGGCCGTCACCAACTTCCCCATCGCTGGCGCGCGTTAGCCGCGCCAGCGAGTTCCGTTTTCCCATGCCATCGTCAAACGCAATGCAAGGCAAGAAAGTACTGATCCTCGGCGTCAACGGCTTCATCGGCCACCACCTGACGCGCCGCATCCTGGAAACCACGCCGTGGGAGGTCTACGGCATGGA